>DATJEM010000298.1:0-3992 GCA_035496615.1 Leptolyngbya sp. | reverse complement strand
ATCAAACACGAATTCTTCTGGAATGTTGGGCGTGTCTTGATCGTCTTGATCTTCGGGTTCGTCTTGCTCGTCTTGCTCGTCTTGTTGTTCTGGTCTTGATCGGATTGATCTTGAGGGGGGGGCGGCGGAGGGGGCGGCGCTTCTTCGGGTGGGGCTTGTACAATCGTCGATCGCGGAATAATCACCAATTCCACCGCTTTTTTCAAATCTTCTGCATTGATCTGAGTGCGTCCTTCCAATGCGGCATGAGCTTTGGCAACTCGTACCGCAAATAGTTCGGCTCGATGTCCCTGCACTCCACCGCGTAGAGCTTCAGTGACAAGATATTCAATCTGCTCAGAACTAATCTGCACATCTTTTAGCCATTCTCGCGCTAAGAGAATCTGTGTTTTTAGTCCGTCAATGTCATCGCTGTATTGTTCTAGAAAGGCTTGTGGAGAATCAGAATAACGGGTCGCTTGTTCGACGGCTTGAATGCGCTCGTCAATCCCCAACACCATATCCGCAGACAAAGAAACGGCAATACGATCGAGCAAATGTTCTCGCAGTGTCCCTTCTTCGGGGTTGTACGTTGCAATCAACAAGGGTTTGCAAGGATGCTGAAAGCTGATGCCTTCTCGCTCGATCTGATTGCGTCCATCCGTCAGCACAGAGAGCAACAAATTTGAAATCTGATCCTCTAACAGATTAATTTCATCGACATACATCACGCCGCGATTGGCTTCTGCCAACAATCCGGGCTGAAAGACGGTTTCTCCTTGCCGAATGGATTGGCTCACATCGACCGATCCCAACAGGCGATCCTCGGTCACTCCTAAGGGAATCTGGATGAACGGGGCGCGAATCACTTCTGTCGGGATCTCTTCAGCGTCTTTGTATTGTTCGATCGTCCAGTCATCCCATTCGCTCGGTTCAGTCGGATCACAATTGCTAATCGAATCTTTGACCACTTCGATCGGTGGCAGTAAAGCATGAATCGCTCTTGCCATCACAGATTTTGCGGTTCCGCGTCGTCCTGCGATCACGACCCCCCCTAAACCGGGATCAATCGCAGCCAAAAGCAACGCTAGTTTAATCGCATCTTGACCGACAACAGCAGCGAGGGGAAAAGCGGTAATTTGAGAGTCGATCGTGGCAGGCATTGCAAAATATCAGAATGCGATTCAGTTCTACAATACCAAGATTCTGATGGCTTTGAGAGGTCGATCGAGGTCGATGCTTGTGTTATCAGCCCATCAAAAACCACAGTCTTTGATCCCGATCGACTTAAAAAAATGCAATATTATAAAGTGTAAAGTCAATCGATTTTTGCCAACTTGTTCTTCCAACCTTGAGTGATGCCCCGTTCCGCACCACAAGCACTTTTATTGGTGGATGGCTATAACATAGTCGGAGCTTGGCATGAGTTGAAATTGATCCGCGATCGAGACGGCTTAGAAGAATCCAGGCGCAAACTCGTCGAAGCCTTGATCGGATTTAGCGCTTATCAAAATTTTGAAACTCACGTTGTCTTTGATGCTCAATATCGAGATTGCCCGAACAATCGAGAAGAGATCACTCGGTTTTTGTATGTGTGCTACACCGATTTTGGGCAGACCGCAGACACTTATATTGAGAAAACTTGTGCAGATTATCGGCATGATATTCGCAAGTTCAAGCAGCGGCTGATTGTGGCAACCAGCGATCGTGCCCAGCAGCTTACCGTGGTTGGATACGGAGCAGAGTGGATGTCAGCCGATAAGTTGGCAAACGAAGTTGAATTTGTGGCGCGACGAGTTCAGAGCAAATTGAAACCGAAGAAAAAGACAGCGGGAAGATTGTTAATGCACTCGCTTGATCCCGATGCTCAGAAGCGGTTAGACGATTTGCGATTCGGTAAAGACAAACGTTAAACGCTTTGCTAAATTGAGTTGAGCAACAGCGTTTCTGAGTTTTGGCTTTACTCAATCGAGTTGAGCGATCGTGCAATCAAGTTGAGCAACAGCGTTCGTTCGTTTCGGCTTTGCTGAATCAAGTTGAGCAAAGCCTTTGCTTAGTTTCAGCTTTACTCAATCGAGTTGAACGATCGCGCTTGTTCGTTTTGGCTTGGCTGAATTGAGTTGAGCAACAGCGCGATTTGATCAGCGGCAGCATCAATTAAAACGTCTTTTAAGCCAATGCAGAGGAGCCAAAATCAGGCGGAATATCTTGCCAGCGTCCTTGACCGACTGCCCGAACTGCTTCTTTTAGCGAAACATCTCCAGTGTACAAAGCTTTGCCCACGATCGCGCCCGTTACCCCTTGCGGCTCCAGCGCTAACAGACTGAGTAAATCAGTGATCGAACTCACTCCACCCGATGCAATCACCGGGATCGCCGCGATCGCAGCCAAGTTCCGCAATGCTTCCAAATTGGGTCCTTGCATCGTTCCATCTCGATGAATATCCGTATAGATAATTGCAGCGGCTCCGAGTTGTGCCATCTGTTCCGCCAAATCAGTTGCCATCACCTCCGAAGTTTCTAGCCAGCCTCTGGTCGCAACTTTCCCATTGCGAGCATCAATGCCGATAATAATTTGTTCTGGAAACTCGCCGCACAACTGCGCGACCCGTTCCGGTTTCTCAACAGCAACCGTTCCCAGAATTGCCCACCTGACCCCAGTTGAAAGTAACGCAGCGATCGCATCTCGATCGCGCAGTCCGCCCCCCACTTCGATCGGAATTTTTACGGCTTCGACAATCGATCGAATAGCATCCAGATTCACCGGATGACCCACCTTCGCCCCATCCAAATCAACCAGATGCAATCGAGTTGCGCCTTCATCCGCCCATTGACGCGCTACTGCCACCGGATCATCATTAAAAACTTGCGATTGATTATAGTCACCTTGATAGAGCCGCACACATTTTCCGTCTAATAAATCGATCGCTGGAATGACTTCCATAAGTTCTCCGAAGCAGGGTAAACAAATCGTAAACATAGATCTGTCTCCAGATCAACAGACAGCGATCGAAAAAATCAGCTATTGTGCTGACTAAAATCTAGTTGAGGATCAGCCGTGTTTCCGGTTAGCGACGATAATCCGACCCGCATTACCCCTTATGTCACTTATGGGATCATTGCAGCAAACGTCTTAGTATTTCTTTACCAGCTAACGCTCACCCCGCCTGAGCTAGAAAACTTCTTTTACACTTGGGCAGTCGTTCCGAGTGAACTTACGGCAAGCTTGGCTGGCGAAGCCGTTCGATATCAACCGTTTCCAGAATGGATTACGTTAATTACTTCACAGTTTCTCCACGGTGGCTTTGCTCACATTGCCGGGAATATGCTGTTTCTCTGGATCTTTGGCAACAACGTCGAAGAGCGCTTAGGACACATTCGGTTTGTGATCTTCTACATCGGTTGTGGCGTACTCGCAGCAGGGACGCAATGGTATTTCTCAGCCGGTTCTAATATTCCGTCTTTGGGAGCTAGCGGCGCGATCGCAGGCGTAATGGGCGCTTACATTCTGCGCTTTCCCAACGCTAGTATCACGACGATCATCCCGCCCTTTATCTTTTTCCCCTTTCGGCTTCCTGCTTGGGCGTACCTCGGCATTTGGTTCATTCAGCAAGCATTCTATGGGGTTGCCAGTTTGAGTGTTCCTGCCAACATTGGGATGCAGCAAGGCGGGGTGGCATACTGGGCACATTCCGGCGGATTTGTGTTTGGTGCAGTTTTAGGGACGCTGTTAGGATTGTTCTCAAAATCCGAGAAACCCTACTTACGCTGAAAAAACTGGGATCAGAAAAAACTGGGATCATAGGGTTGCATCCGGTTGCATTACAGACGGATAATCATAGAGAAGACTACTTTTCATGCGCTTATCCGTTTGGGTGAGCGATCGACCATCAAGATTTAGCAGCAAACCCAGGAGTATTGTTCAATGGGCGGTATCACTAATTTCATTAAAAAACTCTTTAGCGGCATTTTCTCTTTTATCAGAGGAATCTTTGGCGGCAAATCAGGCTACTT
>DATJEM010000297.1:0-3041 GCA_035496615.1 Leptolyngbya sp. | reverse complement strand
TACCAAGCTTTAGAAAAACTTTTACCTGAAGACATTAGAACGATCTATCTCGGTGGGAATTCTATAGAGCAAAGGTCGGTTTCCGCGTCGGAGACGGATGCTCTGGATGACAGCCTAGAGGAACTCGAATTTTTCTGATGTTGAATCTCAAACTCGCTCAGTCGGTTACTGGAATTTTGCTACTCGGCGGATTTTTTGCGGCTCCAAGCCTCGCTTCGGATCTCAATCGCCAATTTAATGCGTCGCCCAATTCTCAAGGTGCAACGCGAGAGACTGCCGATCGTGCCGTTCAATCTGGTATCCAGGCGCAGCAGTCTGGATCTCCAGATCAAGCGATCGCATCCTGGCAGCAAGCGATCGAACTATATCGCCAAATTGGAGAAGTTTCGGCACAAGGGCGCGTTTACGATCTGCTGGGTATGACTTATATCAATTCAGGGCGGCTGAACGAAGCTGAAAATGCTTTTCGCCGCAGTTTGGGAATTGCCCGTGATGAAAATGATCCGATTCGCCAAATTTACGGTTACAACAACGTCGGGCAAGTGATTCTCCAGCGCGGACAGACTCGCGAGGCGGCGGTATCATTTGCAGAAGGCTTGAGACTGGCACGCAGCATCAAACACACCGCAGGGCAAGGGTTATCCCTGAGTAATTTAGGACTTGTGAACTCTGCTCAAGGGAATTACCGAGGCGCGATCGCGTTGCTTGAACAAGCGCGAGAGTTCCGCAATCAGGCAAAAGATCCGGTCGGAGCCGCAAACACGCTGAATTTATTAGGTGAGGCATATTTGGCGATCGGAGATGCTCAATCGGCGTACAGCGCTCACGATCGAGCGATGACTTTGGCACAGCAAAGCGGCAATCAACCGAATCAGTTCCGAGCATTTGACGGCATGATGCAGGCGTATCGCAGCATGGGACAGGAAAACCGCTTTGTTGAGATGCTGAATCAGCGATTGGCGATCTCAACCGAGAAAAATGATCTTTGGCAAACTCTGACTTCGCTGAAAATGATCGCACAATATCAGCAAAAAAATGGAAAGCTTGCAGTTGCTGAAGATTATTATCAGCAAGCCTTTTCAGTCGCTCAACGATTAAGTGCAACCCGAGAGCAAGATTATTTGAGAGAACAGATTGGAACACTGCGATCGCGCAAATTCCGCTGGTAATTCCTTCAAACCTTTCTTACCAAATAGGTTGAAGATCGAACTCAAACAACCTTTTGTATCGCGATACTGCTGGTCATCACACTGCCTAGCTGTACAGATACACCGACGAAATCTGACCTCAAGCGGGGCTATTGTTTCTACTATTCTTACCTAGACCTAGACAAGACTAAGAAACCAATGATGCGATCAAACGCTAATTCTGAACGCCGTGAATTTTGCCGTTGGGCATAATTGCGCCTTGAAGATTGGCTCCGGTGAGTTTCACCATGATGCGATCGTCAAATCCCACCTTCGCTCCCCGCAAGTCTGCTCCTCGCAAATCCGCGCCGCTTAAATCTGCACCGATCAAATTCGCTTCTCGCAAATCCGCACCACACAAATTCGCTTCTAGCAAATTCGCCCGAAACAGATTTGCTTTCTCTAATTTCGCGCCTTCTAGATTGACCTTGTGCATAAACGTATCGCTTAGGTCAGCGCGAGTTAGATTGGCGCGACTCAGGTTATAGCCCGAAAGATCTTTCTCTTTCAAGTTCTGCCCGCTCAAATCTTTTCCCGTCATATCGTGCGTCTGCGGGCGTGAGGGAGTCTTTGGCGGCTGATGATACTCAGCCCGATAGTGAGATTGACGGTAGTAGTTTTGAGAACTGTCAGCAGGTTTGGGCGGTTCAGACTTCCGATTCGCGTCGGTCGATCGCGCTGGATCTGATCCAGAAGATTGAGAATGATTAGGTCGTGGATAAGGCTGATAAGACTGGTAGCGAGGGTGAGGATTTGACTGCTTCTCTGAGTGCCCGTTTGACGAGTGCCCATTTGACGAGTGCCCGTTTGACGAATTTCCCTGCCGCCCGTTGGTCGAGTGTCCGGGTGAGGTTGGCGGACGGTAATAATAAGACTGATAGTACGTCTGTTGTGATGAGGGTTGAGGTTGAGCCGCAGGTTTTGGAGCCGCACCATTCTTGTAGTGCGATCGCAAAATGTCCCGCGCATGATTGAATTCTTTGATCTTGGTTTCTGCTTTCTGTAATAGACGCGGATTATCCTTTGGCACTCGATCAGGATGCCAAACGAATACAAGATCCTTGTATGCCTGATTCACTTCTTCAAACGAGGCTCCAGGCTCTAGACCTAGTAATTGATAGCAGCGTTCTAGCTCACTCATCTACTTCACCATCCTGCACGATCGACCCGTCCGACTGTGATTACTCACTCACTCATTCTCCCTAGAATGAAGTAGAAAGTTTGCTTTGATTCAGTCTATCGGGTTCTTTCGCTTTCTGTCTCAGAATAAAGAGTGATTTAATCTCATTAATTGAATGATTATTTTTATTAATCAATTAAATAAGGGAACAAGGCTTCTCTGATCAAGTTTACGCCTCATTCCCTCCAAATTGAGATAGATTCAGAATTAACGGAAGACTCCAAAAATACCGAGTGCAGGACCCAAAACAGTTCCTAAACCTTCAGTAAAGCTTTGGAACCCAGTTTTACGAACGACGATCGTATCGCCAGCTTGCAAGGGTGGATTCTTTGCTTGATCGATTCCGCGCGAGAAATCAATCTGAACGTTGCGACGATCGACCGTGCCGTTCGGTTGAAGTCGGATAAATTCTACATCACTTCGCTTTGCACCCCGCGCAAATCCACCCGCTGCCAATAGCGCTTGGTTCATCGTGGTGTAAGGCGGAACCTGAACCGCTCCCGGTTTTTCCACCTGACCCACTACGTTTACGGTGATCAGTTCCGGCGAAATTACGCCACGACCCATAATCGCCGCATCCGCTGGAGTAACAGCGACTGTTGCCATCGGCACGATCACTCGATCGCCGTCTTGGAGAATAATGTCCTGACTGCCATCGCCATCTCTGAGTAGAC
>DATJEM010000296.1:0-3790 GCA_035496615.1 Leptolyngbya sp. | reverse complement strand
CGCGGCTGGCAAGAACAGCAAAAACGACTGTATCCGAAAGGAGCTTCGATCGCGGCTTCCGGCTTAGTCAAACAAACAAAATTCGGCGGAGTTAGCTTAGAAGATCCCGAACTCGAAGTTTTGGACACAGAGGGCGAATCGCTGAACTCTCCAACCGTGGGGCGGATTGTTCCGGTTTATCCGCTGACTGAAGGCGTGGGAGCCGATCTCGTGCGGCGAACGGTTTCGGCAGCATTGCCTGCGATCGCGAATCTACACGAACCGATTCCCAAAGGTCTATTAACTGAATACGGACTAACGGGCATTCAGGACGCGATCGCAAACATTCATTTCCCCAATGATCCCGAAGCTTTAGAAGCGGCGCGTCGTCGGTTGGTGTTCGATGAATTCTTCTATCTTCAACTCGGTTTACTACAACGCCGACATGAACAGCGACAAACCCAAGAAAGTGCAATTCTCGCACCCACTGGAAAACTCATTGATGACTTTTACAAGCTTTTACCGTTCCAATTAACCAAGGCTCAACAGCGCGTTACAAATGATATTCTGAACGATTTGCAGCAGCCCACTCCAATGAATCGTTTAGTTCAAGGCGATGTGGGATCAGGTAAAACTGTTGTCGCAGTGATTAGCATTCTGGCGGCGATTCAATCAGGCTATCAAGCGGCATTTATGGCTCCAACCGAAGTGCTAGCCGAACAACACTATCGTAAGCTAGTGGAATGGTTCAATCAGCTTCATTTGCCTGTTGAACTTTTAACCGGATCAACCAAAGCTGCCAAACGCCGAGAAATTCACAACGGACTCCAAACCGGAGAATTGCCGCTGTTAGTGGGCACTCATGCTTTAATTCAAGACAAGGTGAACTTCGATCGTTTAGGGTTAGTCGTGATTGATGAACAACATCGATTTGGTGTGCAGCAACGCGCCCGACTTCAGCAAAAAGGGGAACATCCGCATGTTCTCACCATGACCGCTACGCCGATTCCTCGAACTTTGGCGCTAACATTGCATGGCGATTTAGAGGTGAGTCAAATTGATGAACTCCCACCGGGGCGGAAACCGATTCAAACCACTGCATTGACGGGGCGCGATCGCCAACAGGCTTACGATTTGATGAAGCGCGAAATTGCCCAAGGACGGCAGATTTATGTTGTTTTGCCTTTAGTTGAAGAATCAGAAAAGTTGGATCTCAAATCCGCGATCGATGAGCATCAACATCTCAAAGAGGATGTTTTTCCCGATTTCAGTGTCGGTTTGCTGCATGGTCGCATGACCTCCGCTGAAAAAGACGAAGCCATTACCCAATTCCGGGACAGTAAAACGCAAATTCTCGTTTCTACAACGGTGGTCGAAGTTGGGGTCGATGTTCCCAACGCTACCGTGATGATGATCGAACACGCTGAACGATTCGGACTATCCCAACTTCATCAGCTTCGAGGGCGAGTTGGGCGCGGCGGATCGCAATCATTCTGCTTATTGATGAGCAGTTCTAAAAGCGAAACCGCAGTCCAACGATTGAAAGTCCTAGAACAATCACAGGATGGGTTCTTTATTTCTGAAATGGATATGCGATTTCGAGGTCCTGGCGCAGTGTTGGGAACTCGGCAATCGGGCTTACCGGATTTCGCATTGGCAAGTCTAGTTGAAGATCAAGAAGTCCTAGAACTGGCGAGAGAAGCGGCAGAAAGAACGATCCAAAAAGATCCAACGATCGAAAAATGGAATGCGATGAAAGCCGAATTAGAGTATCGCTATCAAAGATTGATGGGCGGCGCAATCCTAACTTGAGTTGATTGCTCTAGCATGGCTCAACAGTTTCATACAAATTGATTTTTAGGCGACACCGATCAATTCGTCTTACAATCGATACTGCCGAAACACATCGCTCGCGGCTCGATGCACGATCGAATGTCGGTAAACCAGGGCTTCCATCTCTTCCGCATAGCCCCCGCCAATCACACAAGCGATCGGATACCTTTGAGCAGCACAGGTTGTTAGCACCTGCATTTCGCGGCGGTACAGACCAGAATCCGTCAGTGCGAGTTTGCCCAATCGATCGCCCAAATGCGGATCAACTCCCGCATCATATAGCACCAGATCCGGTTTCACCTCAGAGAGCAAATCGGGAAGATAATTTGCCAAAGTTTGCAAATACTCCTCATCTTCCATGCCTTCCCGCAGCGGAACATCCAAATCACTTTGCTGCTTCGTGCCAGGAAAATTAATTTCACAGTGCATAGAAAACGTAAACACATTCGGATCAGACTGAAAAATTAGCGCTGTGCCATCGCCCTGATGGACATCGAGATCCACAATCAGAATTTTTTCGACTAGCGCTAATTTTTGGAGGACACGAGCCGCGATCGCTAAATCATTAAAAATACAAAACCCCGATCCATAACCAGGAAAAGCGTGATGAGTTCCGCCCGCCGTATTGCAAGCTAACCCACATTCCAACGCCAATCGCGCTGTTAATATCGTGCCTCCGACGGCAGTACAAGTCCGATTTACCAGTTCTGGACTCCAGGGCAACCCGATACGGCGCAAAGATCTCGAATCGAGCGTTCCAGTACAGTAAGCATCGACATATTCTGATGTGTGAACGAGTTCAATCGAGGATTGATCAGGACGATCGGGTAAATGAAATTGATCGGGATCAGCCACTCGATCGTGCAGTAGCAGCTCGTAAAGTTTCTTAAATTTCTCCATCGGAAAGCGATGATCCGGCGGCAACGGTACAACGTAGTTGGGATGGTAAACAAGCGGCAAATCCATGTAAAAATCTGGCTGATATCTATCTGTAGTTTTGTTAAAAAAACCGCTGCAATATTGCTATTTGTAAGGCTTTTTAGAGGATCCCCCACCTCATCCTTTAGACTGATTCGTGACTTAAAAAATGTCTTATCTTCACGACTATGGCTCATTCAATTTGGCACGATTATCTGAACCTTGCTTCATTTTTTGCCAGCGTTCTTGGACTCTATCTTTTAATTCACCAAAAGAAATCAGAAACCGAAGATGCAGACGCGGCGGATCGGGTTTTGTTCTCGATGGCATTTGCCTATTGGATTGTACATTGCATCGCGATCGGCGCACAGAAGTGGGTTTGTCCTGACTGGACGACCTGCGTGTTAAGCCTCAAATGGACAGCGGTGATTTCTTACCTGCTCACTTTCTCCTGTGCGTTGAGCCTGCCGCTACATCGGATTGCTTCGACTCAACAGCAAGCAGAATAGTTGCTCTCAGAAAAGTTGCTCTCAGAAGAGTTACCGACAAAATCGTTAATTTAAAAGTTGAGCGATCGCAGTCTCAAGCTGATCTTGTTCCAGCGTCGTCAGAATGAACACTTCCTGAAACGTTTTACCTTGACGCGCGATCGCTTTAAATCCGCCCCGAATCGGCACTGAAATTTTGATTTTGAACTGCGGAGAATGAGAGCGAACCGACCCAATCACCGCTGGCGTGACGGTCTGGATGCCCTCAAGTTTGATCAGCTTTTCGAGAATTGCAATCAGTCCCGGCAGATGTGTGGAATGGTTGAGAACGAGCCGACCTTGAGCGTTTTTCATGCCTTCTCCAATGGAGCTAAGGTCAAACCCTCAATTCCAAGCTGCATATGATACAGTTCTGCTTGCTCAAGCGGCCCTGTCCAAACGATCGCTTGCCCTTCAAAGTGAACCTGATTGGTGAGTTTCCAAGCTAGATCGCTCGTCATTTTTGGAATATATTTCAGGAGACATTTTGTTACATGCTCAAACGTATTGAAATCGTCATCTAATACAATCAC
>DATJEM010000295.1:0-2371 GCA_035496615.1 Leptolyngbya sp. | reverse complement strand
GACGTTGAGCGATGCAGAAAATTGCTGGTTGAATCTGGCAGAGAAACCGATCGTGATCTTGCTTTGCTTCTAGGGGATCAATCGCGCGATCGCGTTCTCTTGCGTTGCATTGATCGCTGATCATCTCCAGGTACGATCGGGATCGTAAAGTGAAATTCGCTCCCCTGATCTTTGCCGCTCGACTCTGCCCAAATCCGCCCACCCCAGTTGGTGATAATTTGGCGACAGATGGCGAGTCCGAGTCCTGTGCCTCCGGTGGTACGACGCAGTGCGCCCTCTTCCTGGTAAAAGCGATCGAATACCGTTTCTAACCGATTTTGCTCAATGCCGCGCCCCGTGTCAACCACAATGACTTCGAGCATTGTGCTACCGTTTCGCTTTGCCTGGATTGTGATTCTGCCTTGCGAATCGGTGAACTTACAGGCGTTATCGAGCAGTTTAGAAAGCACTTCGACTAGCCATTCGCCATCGACTTGAACCAGCGGCAGTTCGGTCGAAAGCTGAGTCACAACCTGCGGCAGCGACGCGGACATTCTGCGAACTTGCAGACTACTCAGCGCCAGATCAACGCATTCCCAAAGCGGTAAAGGTTCAATTCTCCATTCAACTCGTCCACTTTCGAGCCGCGATAGGGTGAGGAAATCTTGGATCAGTTTCCGCATTCTTTCGGCATCCACCAAGGCAGAGTTGAGCATGACTTGGCGCAAATCCAGAGACATATCCGGTTCACTTGCCAGACTTTCAAGACAGACTTGAATGGTTGAAAGCGGGGTGCGAAGTTCGTGTCCGGTGATGGCGATCAAGTTGCTGCGAGTGCGATCGAGCGCCTCTAGCTGCTGATTGAGATCTTCTAAGTTGGCGAAGGATTCGGCTTGAATCAATGCCACCCCGATTTGAGTGGCGATCGCTTCGATCATGTCGATCTCATCGCGCTCTAGAGTATGGGGAGTCGTGCCGCAATAGTGTAGCTCAACCATGCCCAAAAGCTGGTTCTGATGTAACACCGGAACCATCAGCCAGGACTGAATGCCCCATTCCTGCGTCAGAGATTGCAACGTGCGATCGCCGTCTTTGATCATGGCGAAGCGAGCATCGGTTTGCGTATCTTCGATGAAAACGGGTTCTTGCTGCTGAACCGCTTCTTCAAACAGCGGATTTCCTTGCAGTGTCCAAATTCGACCCGCAAGCGATGGAGCCGAATTGAGTAAGTATTCGTGCTGCAAAATTGCGGAAGCATCATTTGATTTGCAGCGGTAAATTAAGCAGCGTCCTGCTCCCAAAACTTTTCCTAATTCTCCGGCGGCAACGTTGAGAATCTCGCGCGGATCAAGCGATCGACGCACTGCCGCAGTGATCGAATTGACCAATCGTTCTTTGCGTTCTTTTTCCGCGATCGACCGATAAGCCTTTGCTAATTTGTATTGTCCAGCTTGAAGATAGGTGACTAAGCGATCGGCAAACGGAGCCGGATCGACTTGGTTAATTCCCGTGACTGAGCCTGTAGCAATTTGCACCAGCATGGGGGTGATTTTGCCTTGAAGCTCTGGGCGATATTGCAGAATTCGATGTAGTAAAATCTCAGCGGACTTGAGGACAACGTTGCGATCGAATGTCCAAATTCCCTCGAATCGTCGAGATTGATCGACGTGCAGCGGCGGCACAGTTTGGTCTTCAGCACTCAGGGCACGCTCCCGGCAAATCAGGCACGAAGCGTACTGTTCGCCCATGACGATCAAGTGCCATTCTTGGCTGAGTCCATCTCCGGGTTCAAAGGCGATCGTTTCGTAATGCTCAGATCGATTGGTAAAATCTGTCTCCGGAGCCGCCAAAACGTAAACCTGATCCGTGCGATCGGCGATCCTCAGATACCGATGAGCTTCCTGGCGATAAAAGCGTTCGCGCTGGAAGCTAGCGATGACCAACGGGCGATCTTTGCCTGCTAAAACCTGATCTTCCATCGCATGAGACAATGCCGTCAAGGAAGACTTGAAGTAGAGTTGGGGGCGGACTTGTGGCAGTGTTTTGAGCAGTGCCTCTAAGACAGAATCAGTAATAAGCATAGATAAAAAAATCACCCGCCAACTGCGCGATCGTCAGTAGGTCGTTCAGCCTGCGACCCAGACTGTGATAGGAGTTTGTCTATGAAGCGAAGTGAATTCAGCTTCCTCAGATATTGTAAAGGTTGGCGGGATCGATCGTGGGGTTGTGTGTTGTTTCTTAACTTCACTGTTCCAGCAGCACGACCGCATGGGCAGCGATCGCCGCTTCATTTCCGACAGCATCTAGTTTTTCATTCGTCGTTGCTTTGATACCGACGCGATCGGGGGTGAGATCTAAAACGGTGGCAAGACGCGATCGCATCGCTGCAATA
>DATJEM010000294.1:0-2428 GCA_035496615.1 Leptolyngbya sp. | reverse complement strand
AGCCGCGCTGCTTCGCTATCCATCTGAGCAACCGTAAAGGCAATATCGCGAGTCATTGCACCCTCAACCATGCGACACCGCTGCGATTGAATAATCATGTCAACACTGATGTTCTGCTCTGCCAAAAGCTGAAAGATCTTGGCAGCCATGCCGGGACGATCGGGAATGTGGCGGACTGCAATTCGGGCTTGTTTTAGATCCAAAGCAACACCGCGCACGGAAGCAGAATTTGGCACGATTCGAGCTTGGGACTTAACCCCAGACTGAGAAACCTCAAACACTTGACAAAGCGCCGCAATCGCTCGATCGCAGTCCGCTTGATCAACCACGCAACTCACTTTCACTTCAGAGGTCGAGATCATTTGAATATTAATTCCGGCTGCTGCCAGCGTCGAAAACATCTGGGCAGCCACACCCGGACGACCAATCATGCCTGCCCCTGCGATCGTCACCTTGGCGATTTGCTGCTGAATCATCACATCAGGGGCAAGTTCGGGTCGAATCGCTTCGCCTGCGGTCAAAGCAGGAATGATCGCCGTGGCAACAGCTTCTGCACGAGTCAAAGATTTTTTCACCACGGTAAAGGCAATATCGTTAGAATTGCCTTCGTGAATCGATTGAATAATTAAATCGACATCGAGCTTTTGAGAAGCAATTTCACCAAACAATCGGGCTGCGACACCCGGACGATCGGGAACCCTCAGCAGCGCGACTTTCGCTTGATCGGTGTCAAACTCGATCGCATCAACGGGACGCGCAATCTCTAGTCCTTCAAGCGGTCGGGGCAGCGGTTGGGGAGAACGAACCCAGGTGCCGGGATCATCTGTCCAACTCGATCGCACTACTAAGGGCATTCCGTAGTTGCGGGCAATCTCAACCGCACGAGGATGAAGGACTTTCGCGCCTAAGCTGGCAAGCTCTAGCATTTCATCACAGGTAATCTCGCTCATCAACTGAGCATCTTCGACCAGGCGCGGATCAGCCGTGAGAATGCCAGGAACATCAGTGTAAATTTCGCAAAAGTCTGCTCCTAAAGCAGCCGCTAAAGCGACCGCAGAAGTATCAGAACCGCCTCTTCCCAGCGTGGTGATTTCCCAGTTTGCGGGGCTGCTGATGCCTTGAAATCCAGCGACAACGACGACCTCACCCCGCTGTAAATGTTGGGTTAAACGATCGGTGGCAATCTGCAAAATTCGGGCGCGGCTGTGATGAGCTTCGGTGAGAATGCCGACTTGTGCGCCAGTCAGCGAAACGGCAGGCTGTCCAGCTTCTTGAAGTGCCATGCTGAGGAGCGCGATCGAGACTTGTTCTCCGGTCGAGAGCAGCATATCCATCTCGCGGCGGCTGGGTGTTGCAGAAATGTCAGCGGCGAGTTTCACAAGCCCATCGGTGGTTTTTCCCATGGCAGAAACCACGACGACGACAGAGTTTCCCGCTTCAACCGTGTTTTTGACTCGCTGTGCAACGGCTTGAATTCGTTCGACTGTTCCGACCGAACTTCCCCCATATTTTTGAACAATTAGCGCCATTTCCTCACTCCCACAGATTCAATCAACCCAATCATCTGATTTTATCTTGCTTCTACAGGTGAATCTAGTTTTTGTTCACAAGGTTAGATTCAAGAGTGAGGCTAACCCTTCTTTTGAGGGATTTTGCTTGCTGAGACATTAGTTGAATAGGAGTTAGACCATACTTTAGGAGCAAATCATGGCAGACTCAAACAGTCAGAGAACTAGCCCAACCAAAACGAACACAAATCAAAATGGTTTGATTGATCCGAAGCCGGGTGAGATTCCTACGGAAGCGGACTATAGCCGGGATGATCAAGCGATCAATTCGACCAAAGAGGCTGCGCTAGAACGACCGACCGAAGAGCCAACCGAAGAAAAGCAAAAGCAATCCTAGAGTTTAGATTGTTTTTGGAAGTGCAACTATTGGGAGGTTTTTGTGAACGTTTTAACCCTTGAACAAGTGAAATCATTGATCGAGCAGCCTAAAAGCTGGTCTGTGTCGATCTATATGCCAACGATCGTGGCAGGAGCGGAAACCCGACAGAATGAAATTCGATTTAAGAATCTAATCAAAGAAGCGCAGCACCAGCTACAGGACAATGGATTGTCTGAAGACGACGCGAATGAATTTTTGCGTCCGCTCACTGAAGCGATCGATGACGTTGAATTTTGGCAGCATCAAGATCAAGGTTTGGCGATGTTTGTCGCTGACGGATTCTATCGCTACTACAAAGTACCTTGCGATGTGCCGCAGTTGGTGGTGGTGAGCGATCAGTTTCATCTCAAGCCGCTACTGCCATTGCTTACCGGAGGCGGAACGTTTTATCTGCTGGAACTGAGCCAAAAACAGGTGCGATTGTTTGAGGGCGATCGCACGCGGCTGCGTGAAGTTCAGGTTTCGGGGCTGTCGAGAACCA
>DATJEM010000293.1:0-2477 GCA_035496615.1 Leptolyngbya sp. | reverse complement strand
ACAGCGTTCTGGTTTCGCTTTACACAAATTGAAATCCGGAATATAAGCTGAAAGACCCGAAGAAAGCACTAACTGAACCGAGAGTGTTATCGATTTATGCATCGTTTTGTTTTGAACTGCTTTCTGGCAATGTTGACAACCGCTCCCGTTTTGCCCGCGATCGCGCAGTCTCCCCGGCACGTTGATGCTGCTGAATTTCCTACGCAAGCCGCAACCGTTCAGGCATTCGTACCCAAAGGCTGGCAAGTCGAGGCAAGCGTGAACGGCGATTTGAATGACGATCGCAAGCCCGACACCGTTCTCAAACTGATTGAAACAGGCGCAGAAAACGCCGATCACGCCCGTGCGCTTTTGGTCTTGCAACAGCAGAAGGGTCAATGGCGGCGGATTGGAGTTGCTCCACATTTACTGCTTTGCTCAAACTGCGGCGGCGTATTGGGATCTCCAGATGGCGCAAACATTCAGATCGAAATCAAAAACGGGGTGCTGCTAGTCCATCAGTTTCGCGGCTCTCGTGAAGCGACTGAAACTTTGCACCGCTTCTGGTTAGACAAAGCTTCTAATCGCATGTTGCTGATTGGTCGAGATGTCAACGAGTACGATCGAATCACCGGAGATGCCACCGTCGAAAGTAGCAATTTTTTGACCGGACAAAAGATTACCGAACACTATACCGCTCAAAAGTTGGTTTCACGGCAGCGATCGACGATTCCTCGAACCCAACCGACGATCGAATCAGTCAACATCGAAGCACTTTAGCAAGACTCATCTGAATCGACTGAAAATGGATTGAATAACCGAATTTGTTCGATCCACTGGAAGTCATCTGTATTTCGCGTCACCAGCGTCAGATGATGAACGAGGGCAGTTCCAGCGATGATCGAATCCCCAAGAGACATTCTGCGAATTTGTCTCACTGCTATTGCTTGTTCCAGGACAGGTTGAGAAATCGGCAAAACTTGGGCGATCTGAAAAAATTGCTCTAAATCGCTCCGATCTGGCTCATTTAAGCGATGGTAGCCGAGGACTTCCACATCACTGAGTGCAGATACCGCAGAAGAATGATCAGCGATGAACTGTCGAAGTTGAGCGTTTTCGGGCTGAATCGCGTAAATAATGATATTGCTATCGAGCAGCGTCATTCATTCCGACCTGGCATAGGGCGTTCGTGGCGCACCTCGCGTTGCCAATCTAGGGGGTCAATGTCTGAAAAAGAACGATTTGCCGCAAGCTTTTCCAGCACTTCAGCCATTCTCTGACCACGCGTGGCGGAGTCTAAGCTTACACTTTCTTCTAATACAGTTTCTAATACAGTGATATGAACCGAGATCGATTGATCTCCTAACTGAGGAGCTTCGTCGAGCCACTCGATCAAGTTTCCTTTCAGAACTGCTTTAAAGGTCTGTAGCATAGCGATATGGGTGATGATTGAGTCTATATGATCTTGCTTTTCAAGCATAGCTTGCTCAATTCTCAAACCTAACCTGCCACAGAATCAGCCAACATCGAAGCACTTTAGCAAATTAAATTTCAATTCACTAAAGTGCTTCAAGTCTTAGAACGTGAAGGTTGTTCTAATCGTGCCAATTACGACATCACTGTTGCGACTATCGTGATTCGGAGCGGTGAGCCAAATAATCCCCGGCGTGATTGCGATGTTATCGTTCAGTTGATATTGATAGAATCCTTCGACATGGAGCGAAGTATCGCGATCGCGTCCCACCGCTTGTCCAAACGCTCCACCCACTCCGCTGACTCTCGGTTCCATGCCGACAATCACACCCGCTAGACTGCCTTTCTTGAGAAAGTCAGGAACCGCTAAACCAACTGACCAGTTCCAGATATCTAATGTGCCCCGCTGTCCCGGTTGAATCGATTGAGCATTGGTATAGCCGACTGCACCATTCAAAACCAGTTGCGGCGCGATTTGGAACGTTGCAGAAATGCCGTAAGCATTGGCTGACGTGGGCACGTTAGCGGCTAAAAATCCAGTTTCAGCCAGCGATCGAAAATTTGCTCGATTGCTGCCGACCGCACCGTTACCCGCAAAATCGACGTTGTAAGCATGAATGTAGGTGAAGCCAATACCGAGCCGCTCATTCGGGCGAACCGTGAGTTGAGCCAGTGCCCCGTAAGAACTATTGAAAACTCCGCCGCCTGCGCCTGGATTTGCCGGATCACCGGATAGATACCCTAAGCTGAGTTCCAGCGCATCGCTAAATTTATGTCGGATGCCTACTCCCGCCCCGCTTGTCCCGTTGCCCAGATAGTAGATCGAGTTGCGGGTGCCGAAATGCGAAAGTGCGCCAGACCCGCCATCGCCATCTAAATAAGGATTGAGCGTATCGGTGAAGTCGTCGATCGCGCCTGCATTCGCTTCAAGCACAACCGTTGTTTTTTCGCCCAGCGGAAAGGTATAGTTCAACGCATCGATCGCAACTTCATTGCCACCGCCGCCCGCAAATCGGAGTGACCCT
>DATJEM010000292.1:0-3899 GCA_035496615.1 Leptolyngbya sp. | reverse complement strand
CGCTCATCGCGAGGGTCTTCTAAATCAGCAAAATGAGTGAGAATCCGGGCATCCAGCGGCTGAGTCATGAGCAGTGTCTCTCAAGCGGTTTACACTGCTTTTAGCCTACGTCACTTTTTTCTTGCGTTTGCCCTATGCGATCGCATTCCTCAACAACCCGAAGGAACCTTAGCGAACGAATCAAAACGCGCTTGTGTCGCCTCGTATGCCACGGTTGAACGACAAGGGTTGTTGTTTATCTATCCCGGCAAGAATGATTCAGAACAAGTCGAAGTTCCGATCGTGGAACCGATCGACGAATCGCCGGAGGAGTGGGTTGTTCTAAACACCTTCCGCGACTTGCCGTATGATGCTTTGACGCTGTTAGAGAATGTTTTGGATGCCAGTCACGTTTCATTTACGCATCACAAATCGGTGGGAAATCGATCGAATGCGGCTCCAGTCGAACTCGAAATCTTAGAATCGGGAAAACAAGGCTTCACCGGATTTTGGCAAGAAGGTCCGCGTAAAGGCACGCTCGGTTCGCAGCAGACTCAGTTCATTGCTCCGGCTTTGATGTGGCACGATCTCACCTCAAAACAGTTTGGGCGTACCCTGACTGTGGTTTATGCCACTCCGACACGCAAGGGTGAATGTCGCGTTTTTGCCCGATTTCCCTTCAAATTTGCCTCAAAGCTACCGAGTTTTTTCATCAAACTCACGCCGCGCTGGTACTCACATTTAAGCAACAATACAATTCTAGAAGACGATCAAATCTTTCTGCACTCTCAAGAACGATACTTAGAAAACAAAGGCGGCAGCGCGAATTTCACCAAAGCTTTTTATCTTCCTACTCGCTCAGATTCATTTGTTGCGGAACTACACAAGTGGGTGAATCAGTTTGAAGCGAATCCGTTTCCGGATCAATCATTACTACCGCTTCGATCGATAGAACAGCTTCTTGATCGCTATCAGTCGCACACCGTCCATTGCTCAAGCTGCCGAACGGCTCTGAAACGCATTCAGCAAACGAAACTTAGCATTGCAATTCTCGGCGCGATCGTCGCAGCAATCTCGCCCCTGTCCGTCCTAATCTTTCAGCCTTCATCCAAGTCGATCGCAATATTGTCAGCGATCGTGCCTTTAATTGCAGGGGCAGCTTGGCTTGGCTTGAACAAGCTAGAGCGCAAGTTCTATTCCGGACGGAGAATCCCCGCCCGAAATCTACCAGAAAAACGCAGCAAGCGATTAAACTAAACTAATTTTGCCAGTATCAAGGTCATAGTAACCACCCACGACCTTGAGCTTGCCTTTTTGCACGGCTGAAGCAATCACAGAAGAGCTTTGTAATCGCTGTACCTGTAGCCGCACGTTTGCTTTGACTGCATTTTCCAGTCGATCGCCGGGTTCTTTCTCCGAGGCTTGAACCGCGGGTCGAATGGCAAACACTAGTGACTCGATCACACCGGGCAATTCCCCTTCTTTTAGAGCGGCTGTCACTGCGCCACAGCGCTCATGTCCTAAAACCATCAGCAGCGGTGTTCCAAGAACTCCAACCGCAAATTCTTCGCTAGCAATATCTTCAGTATTTGCCAAATTACCAGCCACACGCACGGTGAAGAGATCGCCAATCCCCTGATCAAACGCAATTTCTGGCACAACACGCGAATCTGCACAACTCAAAATAGCGGCGAACGGGGCTTGGCTGGTTGCGACTTCAGCCAGTCGGGCAGACGTTTGATGAGGATTGAGCCGTTTGTTGGCAACGAAGCGCTGGTTTCCCGCCATCAGTTGTGCTAGCGCCTGGTCAGGACTCAAAGAACTCTGGGCAGAAGTGCCTGCCGGGTTAGCAGCAACAAGCGGATTTACCTGCGGAAGACCCGCCTGAAGCTCAACCGCTTGAGCGAATGCACCTTTCCCCAACCAAGCAGTCAGCGAACCTGCACTGACTACCCCTGCACCCAATTGAAGGAGATTCCGTCTAGAAAAGTTTTTCTGGTCTGAAGATAGTTTCATATTTATCTTGTATCAAATAGTAGAGCCATTTCCCGTGCAAGCGCTAACAGCACTTCAGAAGTAATTTTCTATGGATAGGGAGCAGAAAATTGCTTCTGAAGTAAATCTTAAAACTCAAGCTTTTGCGCCATTCGCAGGTCAAGACTGGAAGCAGGCAAAGACAGACTCACGATTTTGGCTCGATCGATTTCCTTTTTGCAAGTCGATGTCTGAACAAGACACTGCATCACGCTACCTTTAACCCAATGCTTCTGATTTAATCAGACTCCAAAATCATGCGGCAATAGTTCGTGAGTAACTTCAGGCGATCGCGAATCTGTTCCACGCGGCTTTGAATCGTTTCCGACTGCCGCGCCGTTTGTAGAAATAATCCATCCATTTTTAGCAATTGCATCTGTTTATTAATTTCCACTAACACTGAATGCGTTTGATAATCATCAGATCGAATCGGCTGAATTTCGGTTTGAAAAACCGTCTGTAGCGATCGCATCTTTTTCGTCCATTCCTGTCGATCAAGCGAGGCAGAATTAAGAATTGGGTAAAGTGCTTCGATCGACGTTCGGAACTGTTGAAACTCCTGTACTTGGTTCTGTGTTAACATATATAAAGAAATCAAATTCAGTAAAAAAACGGGGATCACGGGCGAGGTGAGGTTTACGGAGATTCAGATTGCCGTAAAAAGCTAAAAGTTTTGGTGTAATTTCGACCCAAATCTAGTCGCATCCTGTACAGTATTGGCTCAAGCGCTCAAGGCTACTTCGGTTTGGTGCAGACACAAAGCTTTCAAACTGTCAAAAAATTCCGCCAACAAACGGATCGCCGTTGATAGAATGAACGCTACGATTGTCTTAACAAGCTTAAGGCAGACTTTCTATTTTTACTCAGATTGCAGCGATCGCGCAGCGATTTCAAGGATTTTTGACTTGGAATTTTTGCTCCGCAATTTGTCGATTCTGATTTCAGATTTATTGTCTAGCAGTTCGGAATGTTCCTCGTGCTAGACTCATTTTCTATTAGCCCAATCGTTTGTATAGAGCTATACACAATTCTATTTTTTCGACCCCTCAACCTGCACTCTAGTCACGCAAATCAGCATGAATGTAGCGGCATCCATCCCCAGCATTGACTTTGTTTTACCCGATTGGCTACGTGAGTGTTTCCTCAAACGCTCCGAAGACTCTCAAACCGATCGCGATTTGATCTGCCGCGCATTTGAGTTTGGCTACCAGCTTCACGAGGGACAGACCCGCGCTTCTGGAGAACCGTACATCGCTCATCCAGTCGCAGTCGCGGGACTACTCAAAGACTTAGGCGGCAGCAGCATCATGATTGCAGCCGGATTCCTACACGATGTTGTGGAAGATACCGAAGTCACTCCTGAAGAAATTGAAGAGCGATTTGGCTCCGAAGTTCGGTGTCTGGTTGAGGGTGTAACCAAGCTTTCAAAGTTTAACTTTTCCAGTAAAACCGAGCGACAGGCAGAAAATTTTCGCCGCATGTTTCTGGCGATGGCGCAAGATATTCGCGTGATAGTGGTAAAACTTGCCGATCGACTGCACAATATGCGAACCCTAGAGCATCTTGCACCTGACAAACAAAAGCGGATTGCGCTTGAAACGCGCGAAATTTTTGCGCCATTGGCAAACCGTTTAGGCATCGGCAACATCAAATGGGAACTCGAAGATCTAGCGTTCAAATATCTCGAAACCGAAGCTTACCGGGAAGTTCAGAAACTTGTATCGGAAAAGCGCGCCGATCGAGAAGCTCGACTCAGCAACATTGCCGCCACGTTTAAACAGCGTCTCGATCAAGTCGGGGTGCAGTGTGTTGAAGTGAGTGGACGACCCAAACATCTCTACGGCATTTATCAAAAAATGCAGCGGCAGCAAAAAGGCTACGAGGAA
>DATJEM010000291.1:0-9082 GCA_035496615.1 Leptolyngbya sp. | reverse complement strand
ATGGGACAAAAGCAGCAGTTGATTTGGGATTTGCCTGCTGCCGATTCGTTGAAGATCAATGCTGCGGTCTATGGCATTAATGATCGAACGCTGCAAAATCGAATCGGTGAACTCTCTGAGATGCTATCCCTTGAAGGCAAGCTCAACCAGCCTGTTCGGAAACTCTCGCTCGGCGAACGGATGAAAGCAGAACTGCTAGCGGCGCTTTTACACCAACCCGAAGTTCTGTTTTTAGATGAACCCACGTTAGGGTTAGATGTGAATGCTCAAGTTGCAGTGCGAGAGTTTTTGAAAGAATACAACGATCGCTATAAAGCTACCGTTTTGCTCACCAGCCACTACATGGCTGATATCACAGCCCTGTGTAAGCGCGTTCTGATGATTCACCAGGGGCAACTGATCTATGATGGTAGTCTTGATGAGCTAGTGGATCAATTCTCACCCTGTCGCGAAATCAAAGTTGAATTCAATCAAACTTACACCGAGGCAGAACTATCGGCGTATGGTCAGGTTCGGGAAGTTGACAAACAGTCGGCTCGATTTTTAGTGCAGCAGGAAAAACTGACGCACGCGATCGCGAGAATTTTAGCCGAACTTCAAGTCGTTGATTTGACGGTGACTGATCCTCCGATCGAAGAAGTGATCGGTCGAGTCTTTCAAGCCGGAACCGTTGATCAACCCTAATCTGTCTGCTGCCAGGATGGGTTAGCTTGCGGTGGATTCCCATGATGATGAACTAAGGTTATTCAAGCCAGCGAAAAGCGCGATGCAATTCAGCCGTACCATTCTGTTCATACCAACGACCGTGAGAGAAAATCACTCTTTCGGGATTCCACTGAAAGATTCGCTTTAAGCAAAGACGGGACTGTTGATGATGTCCCCAAAATGTCATTCGCAAATCCAACGGGGCTTTTCCATCAGGATCAGCGCTACCCACTCGCTGAAGCAGCCAGCGATACCACTTATTAACTTTGTCAGGTTCAAAGTTTTCGATCAGATCCGCAAGAATCAAAGTCGCACTCCTGCGGTGAAAAAACACCACTTCTTCCATGAACCAACTGCCGCGAAAAATTAGTTGATCTAGATCCATGACCCACTGAGACGGCGGTTCTTGTTCTAAGTCGGCATCAAAACTTACTTCGATTTTCTGCTGGGCTGCCCGATCGCGGACACCCGGCGATGCCCATGTTGTCGCTTCTGGATAAGCTTTAGCCCAAGTCCTGATGTGAGCATAGTGAAGTTTGTTGGGTGAAATCAGATGGCGCACTGAGCCAAGTGCATCGACCTGGGATTTGAGTTCTTGATTCAATGCCGTTGGGGAATGACACCATAGCTCGCCGCTACTGAGTCGCACGATCGTCATGCGGGTCGGAAAAGGAACAGATACGCCATACATCGACATCTGCACGATAGCACCGTCAACAATCCAAATCTCTTCACCGACTTGTTTAAGGACGTTGATCGGTTCATACAGCTTGATTGCATCCTGGCTCATCGCAACTTAGAACGGTAGGCTATGCTTTCCTACTGATGAGTATATAAGTTGAGTATACGAGAGAGTAGACAAGCAGATCTCATTCTCTCCATCTTTCTCACTTCCTTTACTGCTAGCGCCAGCTTTTACTGATCTGCAAGCTCCGAGCAATGCCAACTAGCGGGATCTGTTCGAGCAACAGTCGCTCAATTGTGGGTTTCGATAAACTGTCGCCCGCAATTCCGACAAAGCACTACCCAAGGTTTATTGAGCCATGAGGAGCGTGATCTGATCGAGTGCCGCTTGGTAGCGTCGATCGTTACCCCGCTGTGAGAAAAATCTGGCAGCCTGTTTGAAATCTGAAATAGCAGCCTTTGGATTATTCAGTTGAGCATAAATCCGACCGCGATCGTAAAAAGCCTCTCCAAGATTACCTTCGCCCCATTCTCGATTCAGATTGATCGCTTCCGTGAGTGCTTTGAGAGCCTGTTGCGGCTGCTTCAATCTGCTGTAGAGGATTGCCTGATTGCTGTAAGCAAGCGAAGACGGTTCGAGTTGAATCGAACGGGTATAGTCACTCAGTTCACCCCGGTAGTCTCCAAGCACTCCTTTCACCGCTCCTCGATTTGTGTATAAAGCCGCAACGTTTGGATAGCGTCGAATTCCTTCGGTCAGGATTGCGATTCCTTTCTGGTAGTTCCCTTGCCTCATCTGAAGATTACCTGCCAAGAGGTAGCTTTCAATTTGTTGGCGTTGTTGAGCCGCGAGTCCTTGCGGTTTTAGCAGGCGATGGGCGGCGGCGACTGGAATTGCAAAATTGAGATTTGTCCCAGGATAGCCCGCTCGAACCACGCCGATTACCAGCCCATCCTCATCGAGTAAAGGTCCGCCAGAGCTTCCAAAGCTGACGGTTGCCGTATATTGAATTTGACCACTTGGGTCGATACGGCTAACAATGCCGTCACTCAAGCTTCTTTCTAATCCATTGGGATCACCGATCGCATAAACTTTTTGCCCGGTTTTGGGTGGGACGTTCTGAAATGTCAAACTCGGCAGGCGCTTCTTCGGACGAATTTGAATCAATGCTAAATCAGTTTGAGATGACCGAGCCACAACGATGCCTGGATAGACTGAACCATCGGCTAACTTAACTTTAACCTGTTGTTCTTTTCCGACTACGTGCTGATTGGTCAGAATCCAACCGCCCGAATTCGCAATAAACCCGCTCCCATAAGCAAACGACTTGCCATTGGGGACTGTGATCGAGACCACCGCAGGGCTAGATTGTTGATAGATAGCAGCAGGATCAAGAGCAAATGCGACAGGGGTAAATCCTAGCGCGATTGTCAAGGTGTTGAGAACAGTAGCAGTCTTTGATGGCAGTTTCATCAATCGTCCTTTGTGAGTATAAATTGACTGTAGAGTGGAATATAGCGGATCAGTGTTCTATCTATCCGGATGAACTACCCAGACGAAATGGAACTTAAATTGAACTCAAAAACGCATTGTGGGATCTACCGATTTACTTGCCGCGTTTGTGTCAAACGATCGGACTACACCATTTTTCATCCAGAGAGAACGCTTGAATTCGACGATAGAGTTTAATTTGTTGAGCATCCATTCATAATTCTCCGCTTCACTTTATTCACTGCTTCACTTTATTCACTGCTTGTCTGAAAGCTCTTCCGTTTCAAACGATGATTTGCGCTTTCTGAGTCAGACACATCGCAATCTCTTTCTCGTAATAAGCTGCTTCGTTAATAAACATGGGATACACGATCTCTGTACCTTCGTAGCTCATTGTTTCTCCATCAAATGTTAAAAACATAGGATCGCCTGGATAAAGTGGCTGATAATCTTTGGACTGAAGCTGTGGATGAATCATGGCTTGGATTTCTCTATGCTCGTTCCTGGGATAGTCGATCGTCCCCAGGTGGCGATAGAGCGTCAGCGAGCAATTCAGCAGCGAAACTTGATGGCGGTTGTACTGCTCTAGATAATCCAGAATCATGTAAACTAATGCTTCTGTTTTCTGGAACAAATCAGCATCCAACACACCTTGAGCCACGGGTCCTACTTCAATGCAAAAACCAAATTTTGCCAGCGATCTTAGGGCATCCCGATTTCGTCCAGCGCCAGCCGTACTGTAGACTTTGATCGACGAATTTTGCTGCTGAAGATAAGCTGCTAACTTTAATGCGAAACCTTCCTCCTGATCAATAATCACTGTCAAACCCACATTGCTAGTCGTGCTGTGCATATCCACAATCACATCGACAGGTGCATGGCTAGATGATTCAATCTTTTGAGCAATCTGTCTGGCTTGGCGATCTTCATAGCTCGTCAGGTTTTGGTTTTGCAGGCGATCGCGCTCAAAGCTGCGATTGAGATCTCGATCGAGATAGCGCACGCCTGCGGCGGTTGCTTCAGGATTTCCTAGAAGCACTTGGGTTGAAAAACTGGGTCGCTGAACCAGAGCAGGACGCTGGCTAAATTTCTTCTCTAGATGGATTCCAATGCGCTCATTACCGTGAGTTCCGCCAACAATGACGACGTGATTCAACTCGCCCATATGCCTATGTC
Organism: Leptolyngbya sp.; assembly: GCA_035496615.1. Taxonomy (GTDB): domain Bacteria; phylum Cyanobacteriota; class Cyanobacteriia; order Leptolyngbyales; family Leptolyngbyaceae; genus Leptolyngbya. Next base: position 5,025 of record DATJEM010000291.1, on the reverse strand, counting down.
CCTACTAAGGATTGCATCGCCTTAAAAATCATTAAATCACAAAGTAAATGCTAATATAAACATAATCAACAAAATAAAATGACTAAATTGTCATGACGCAATTCTATCAGGCATTGACTGGCTCCCAGCCTGACTCAAAGTGGGAAGACCTAGACTTTCGACACCTCAAGCTGGCAATTGCCGTGGCTGAGCATCTAAGCTTTAGCCGCGCTGCTGACTATTTGCACATCGATCAGGGGTTTTTGAGCAGGCAAATTCAGCAGTTAGAAAAAAAACTAGGATTTGAGTTGTTCGATCGCGCTCGACGCAATCCGCTTACCTTCACGGATGCTGGACAGGCATTTTTGAAAGAAGCCCGGTTTATTCTGGTTCAAACCCAACAAGCGATCGAGTCGGCGCAGCAAATTAACCGAGGTGAGAAGGGGTATTTGACGATCGGCATCAATACATCGATCGCCAACAGCAAGCTTCCGACCATCTTGCAATCTTTCTACGCGCACCATCCAGATGTGACGCTGGTGCTTCAAGAACTAGCATCCTATGACCAGATTGAAAAGCTGAAACAGCAACAGCTAGATGTAGGCTTCTTCCATTTGCACAATTTGCCAGCCTTTGACAACCACGAAGATGCGGTCTTAACCACTTACACCGTTTTGAAAGAGCCATTAATGCTGGTATTGCCTGAAAAACACCGTTTCGCTAAACAATCTAGCAGCATTTCCCTGACCGCCCTGTCCCATGAACCCTTTATTTTGCCGCCCGCCAACTTACTGTATGGTCTGCGCGATTTGATTGACCATCTCTGTATGGAGGCAGGATTTAAGCCAAATGTCAGGCAGGAAGCCGCCTGGATTTCAACTGTTCTGAGTCTTGTAGCAGGGGGTGTAGGAATTTCTATTCTTCCGGCTAATGTGGAAAACCTTCAGCGTAGGGGAGTTGTCTATCGAGCGATCAGAGGCAACGCTCCAGAACTGGAAATTGGGGCGGTATGGCATCGGAGCAATCGATCAACGATTTTGAAAAACTTGCTTACAGTGGTCGAAAGTCTAGGGTGAACTGTGATGACATTCATACTCCTGTAATAGATCCTCAAAATATTGAACATGACGATCGATGCCGCGCTCAATCGCTTTAACCACACGATCGAGTTGGATTGAATCATTTGAATGATTGAAATGATTGTGATGAGCCAACACAGGGCGAATTGAGTCCTGAAAGTGATTCACTTCTAATTCAGCATGAAGACTCAGCCAGGTCGGACGTTTCATCTTGCGAACGTCAAAATAAGACTGAAGAATTCTGGCATTACGGATTGATACACACAGTTCTCGACCGCTCAACGCTGCTAGAGCCTCATAAAAGTTGTCCATTCCATCGCCAAAGTCAGCGAAAAAAGAGCGCTCATAAGATGCAGTTGCTCCACTACGCTGAGAAGCAGCAATGTCATCATCGCTGAGTCCAAGTTCATGCAAGAATTCTATAAACATCTCGCTATGCCCGTCTTGCAGATCCGTGAAAATGTGATCAGATAAAGATAAAAGGGCAGCTTTTTGGTCTGGCTCGGTGCAACTTCCTGCCTTGATGATGCATAAGCCAAACCACTGATGCAAGCGATCGCGCCAATAGTGATACTGCAAGAATACATACTGCATTAAAAGCGGTGTCATCGTTCCTGCTTTGAGTTGACTAAAAAAACGACTGCGATCAAGAGCAGTTTGACAGTAGGCGATCGTGCGGTCAGTCACCTCCGCTTCTTGCACTTTGACGGATGCCCGAAGCTCATCGCGATTGAGGCGGCTAGATGTGAATGCGATCGCATCTACGATTTCCATAAATTTTACCTGGGTTGTTAGTCTTTATCTTTGGGTCGTTGCCGTACTAGACAGCTTGAGACTGTGAGCGATTCACAGGATCAGCAGTGATGCTTGCTGCCTGCAAACAAGCCTCCATACCTTACAAGATAAGAAAAGCTATAGTAAAATATCTTTGAAGATATAAAGCCGATTTGAGAGCTTATTCATACGCCAGACGCTTTCGCATCAAAGCAAGTGCATGATTAAGGGTACGCTCAAAGTTCTTGATAATCTATCCAACCGCCGCAATGACAACAAAAAAACTAACAATCGCTCGAATGCAAGCTCTCATAGACTGTTCCTGCTTTTGAATAAGACTTTCTGTGCCATCAGCGCCTTGATTGGGCAAAAGCTGCTGTCTTACGGTGCAAACTTAGAGCGCAAAATCACAGCACTTGATCAGATGGACTCGCGATAGTCTTGTTTCTATCGATTCGTCAGCAGCCGATTGTGCTCTTCGCCAATACCGCTCGATCGCATCCACTAACGCCATGAGTTGGAGGTGATTTAATCTTTGAAGTTTGCGAATCAAAGCTTCAATATTGACCTGCCCCTTTTGATCCATCTGGTCTGGTTGAATCGCCGCATCAACTCGCTGCCAAATTGCTCTGCCTTGCCTGGGATCAGTTTCAAACTGATAGTCTTTCAAGGCGTGGCAAAGCAGATTGGCTTCACCGACCGTCAAGGGAAGCTCTAACAGATGATAGTTGAGCAGAGCATAGTAGCGTTTTAAGTCTCGCAATCCTACCTTGCTCATATCTTCACCCCGCTGGAGCAGCTTTACTTTGAGTTGAGCGTCTTGAAAATACAGGGCGTTAGCTTCCATTCACTATCTCCTTAACGTTCATTAGTTTGCTCATACGATCGCGCTTGCACTACTTTTATCAGCTACAAATAGAATTCACAGCATCTTTTCTAGCTGCTGATCTCGCATCAATGCGCGGGCACTCAGCCAACATCCCACCCCATTCACGACTAAGATCAAAATTGCTGAAACCTGGAAAAGCAACCCCCAACCTTCCCAGGAAACTTGAGACACATGATCGGGGCTAATGACAACCAGATGATTGTAGATAGCGAAAACCAGTGATCCTGTCATTGCACTGAGCAAGAGCCAGCAACCGATCCGATAGAACGGTGTCCACAATAAAATAGCGGCAGTGACAGGAACCAGAAAAATAACCATGCCCACAAACGAACTTTGCAGCAGCGAAAGGGCAACTGGAATCTTCATATGAGCTAAACCGTGCAGTCCATTTGTGAGAATATGCAAGACGACGATCGCGGTTCCATACTGAGCAATCTTCATAGTCAATCTCCTTAGCTATCAATCGATATCGAGTTCAGCCCCCGTCTCTCACTCGTGCTGCTAATCGCATCAACTTGCGACCGTCTGGCGCGTTTGTTGAGAACTCTGCCTTGCGGCTTTGATCAGATCAGCAGCTTTTTCGCCAATCATGATAGTCGATGCGTTCGTATGTCCGGTGATTGGCGCAGGCATAACGGAAGCATCAACGACGCGCAACCCCTCAATCCCATAGACTCGGAGTTCGGGGTCTACGACTGCCATTGCGTCAGTTCCCATTTTGCAAGTGCCGATCGGATGATAGACCGTCGCACAGGTTTCCCGCACGTAGGCTGCGAGGGCAGCATCGCTAGTTACATCAGCACCCGGTGCGACTTCTCTCCCCCGAAACGGATCAAAGGCGGTAGTCTGGAACAATTGGCGGATTAACTTAATTCCAGTCACAAGTTTCTGTCTATCCGATCGACTTTGCAGATAGTTCAGCCGAATCACTGGCGCGTCTTGAGGATCAGAAGATCGCAAAGTGACGCTGCCAACATTGTCCGGATGCATCAAAGCAATTAGACCGAGGAAGCCCAAACCAGAATGAGCATAGCCAGGAGGTGCCCACAGAATCGGCCCAAACATTAGCTCTAAATCGGGCACTGCCTCCGGAGTGCTTTCACTCTGCAAAAATAACCCAGCTTCAGCGACACCGTTACTCGTGATTGCGGTGTGCAGGTCTTGAGTGGCTTCATACGACACTCCTACAAGAAGATGATCTCGCAGGTTTTGACCCACACCCGGTAGATTCGCCACGATCGGAATTCCGATCGCCTGCAATTGCTCTCTGTCTCCAATCCCAGACAGCAGCAGTAGCTTAGGCGAATCGAATGCGCCCGCACTTAAAATTACTTCTTGATTCACCCTGACTTGGTGCAGCGTTCCTTCCTGCCGATATTCCACTCCCACGGCGCGAGTGCCCTCAAACAGCAACCGAGTTACGAATGCTCCTGTTGTTGTGGTCAAATTAGGACGCTGGAGAATCGGCACGAGAAAGGCTGTAGCCGCACTATGTCGTTTGCCATCTTTAGCGGTAAGCTGAATCCGTCCGACTCCTGCTTGCTGCACACCATTGAAGTCGGGATTGTAGTCATATCCCAGCGAAACGGCTGCCTCAATAAATTGTTGAGAAATCGGAGCGGGGGAAATAATATCAGTCACGCTCAACTCTCCATCTCCGCCATGATACTCAGAAGCTCCGTTCTGGTGGTGTTCAGACTTCTTGAAATAAGGCAAGACATCCTGGTAACTCCAACCCGGATTGCCGAGTTCCTGCCAGTGGTCATAGTCGCGAGAGTTCCCTCGAATATAGACCAGGAAGTTGATCGAACTGCTGCCTCCCAAAACTTTGCCCCGCGGCAAGAAAATTCGGCGATCGTTGAGGAAGGGTTCTGGTTCGGAAAAGTAGCCCCAGTCTACTTCTGTGCCGGGTAAGGCGGTACAATCCAACGGAATATGAATCTCTGGTTTTGTATCTGGATTGCCCGCTTCGAGCAACAGCACAGTTGTTTTGGGGTCTTCGGTCAAACGGTTGGCAACCACACAGCCTGCCGAACCTGCGCCAATGACAACATAGTCATAGTGAGTGTCATAGTGAGTGTCATAGTGAGTCATGATGATCTCTCCTGATTTGCTGATATTTGCGTTTGTGATAGATGGCAGTTTGCTTTTATCGCAGTTTGTTTCTCTCTAGAGGGTGTTATGCACTTTGAAAGCGGAGTTCTACAAACTGTTTGACCATCAACATCGCAAATGCAATCAGGTGAAAGCCTGCTAGTGTTTCGGCTAAACGCTCGTAATCTCGCGCTAATCGGCGGAAACGTG
>DATJEM010000290.1:0-7913 GCA_035496615.1 Leptolyngbya sp. | reverse complement strand
AATTACGCCGACTCACGGCTTTAGAAGCTGAGAAGATCGAACAAGAACACGAAGCTCTGCAAGCTCAGATTCGAGATTTGTTAGATATTTTGGCAAAACGCGAGCGCATTTTAGAGATCATTACAGAAGAAGTTACCCAGCTTAAAGCCTCTCATGCGACACCTCGTAGAACCATCATCGAACAATCCGAAGATGATCTCGGCGACATTGATCTGATTGCAAATGAAAAGTCGATCGTGCTTGTAACCGAACAAGGCTACATCAAACGGATGCCGATCAGCACCTTTGAGGCACAAAGTCGGGCAACTCGCGGCAAAGCGGGCGCAAAGATGAAGGAAGACGATGTTGTCGAACACTTCATTAGCTGTTGTGATCACGATAGTGTGTTGTTCTTCAGCGATCGCGGTGTCGTTTATGCGCTCAGAGCTTACCAAATTCCGCTGGGTTCTCGCACTTCTCGCGGCACGCCGATCGTGCAGCTTCTCAATGTTCCACACGGCGAAAAGGTGACTTCTGTGATCTCAGTCAGCGAGTTCTCAGATGATGAATATCTAGTGATGTTGACCAACAAAGGCTATATCAAAAAGACAGCCCTTTCAGCCTTTAGCAACATTCGCACCAATGGATTGATTGCGATTTCACTCGAAGAAGGGGATCAACTGCGCTGGGTCAGGCTCTCGCGAGTCGATGATAGTATCATCATCGGTTCAAGCCTGGGTCGATCGATTCATTTCCGCGTCAACCACGAACAACTGCGTCCCTTGGGTCGGGCAACTCGTGGCGTGAGAGCAATGTCTTTGAGAGAAGGCGATCGCTTAGTCGGAATGGCAATTTTACCCGGTCAAATTGTCGCGGATGTCGTGCAAGCTCAAGCCGAAGGCTCGGCAGGAGATGAAGACGAGATCGCAGTTGACGAAAACGTCGAATTGCCGCCACAATCAGGACCTTGGGCGCTAGTTGTCACAACGGGCGGCTACGGCAAACGAGTTCCCGTGAAGCAGTTCCGGCTGCAAAATCGTGCAGGGATGGGGATTGTAGTCACAAAATTCCGTAAACCTGGCGATACCTTGTCTTCACTGCACATCGTAAACGAAGGGGATGAAATGATGCTCATTACCAATCGGGGCATCATTATTCGGCAGTCGGTTGATGCAATTTCGTCTCAGTCAAGAGCCGCGACCGGAGTACGAGTGCAGCGGTTGGATGAAGAAGACGCGATCGCAGCCGTCGCTCTCGTTCCGCCCACCGCAGAAGAAGCTGGACTTGGAGAAGAAGTCGGACTCGGAGAAGAAGAACTCGAAGCCCTAACAACCGAAGCAGAATAACAACAAAGGTGGGAGTAATCCCGCCTTTTTTAAGCGTTGCGCCGTTGTCGAAACCAATGTTGTAATTGTTCTCGACACGGCGTTTCTAAAATACCACCAAACACGGTTAAGCGATGATTCGATGCCGCCCCATCAGGTAAGTTCAACACCGTGCGAATCGCTCCTGCTTTCGGATCATCTGCACCATAGATTAGCATTCCCAACCGAGCCAGTACGATCGCGCCTGCACACATCGGACAGGGTTCCAACGTCACATACAGCGTACAGTCATTCAAATGCCAGCTTTGTAAAGCTTGTCCCGCTTGTCGAAGCGCGAGAACTTCAGCATGAGCCGTTGGATCGCGATCGCGTTCCCGTCGGTTTTCCGCTTCAGCAATGATGGTGTTGGATTGAACAATAATCGCCCCGACCGGAACTTCTCCGGCATCTCCGGCTTGTGCGGCAAGTTCGAGCGATCGACCCATCCATTCGCAATGTTTGAGATAGTCTGCTTGGTTCACACGCGTGCGTTTTAGGTTAATTGAGCTTTTGCCGCATCAGAGCGACTTACTCAACTTCAGCGATCGAGTTAGTTCTTTTTTCATCATTGCGCTCAAATTAGGCTTTGTCATAAAAACTCTAGAATGTGATGGTTGCCAAGTTGAAACTTAGTAGCCCGTTGTCGCCAAATCAAGTGTATGGCGAAACGCAATGCACTTCACTTGCGATTCTCAGGTTCCGTTCCTGTCAAGCTCAATTAATCAGAATCCAGGCGGCTCTTGTCTTAACGCAAACTCGGCACTTGCTTGTGTAAATTGAAACGTAGAAAGTGTGAGTGGTTTGGAGCGAGGAATCAGTTGAACGAACTCTGATAGGGTGATTCATCAAAGCTATGCCAATCGTTAAGCAACTGGTTGTTTCAGTTCTTCTAACAGCGTTCTATGCCTAGCACTGCTCAGAAGAGGTATCTCGATCCAAAAATAATTACGATAGACTTACATTCGCCCTAATTGATGAGAGAAGAAAAAAAATTAAGCGATTCTCAAGTTTCGCTTGGGCATTTTGAACTCATATCGATCGTTTTAGTATCGTTTTAGGTCAGTCATGCCGCTCTCTCCGATCGCTCAGTACTGCATCCGCAAGCTAATAAAACAGAACATTGAAAAGCTCAACGATTTATTTGTCCCTACCTCGAATCACTCAAGCCTCAACGAAAAAAGTCTCGATCGAATTCTCAATCATCTAACCTTAGCGCCAGCATGCTACAAGCTTAAAATCGAAGAGCTTGAACTTTTGGCGAGCTTCTATCAAAAGCTTGAGCAAAGTCCGGCAAATGAGAGCGCCTCAGATGAGATCAAACGCCGCATCTTTCAAATGCTCGGTTTTCAGTCGAAAACGGTATTACCGTCCGAACTCTCCTTTGTTGTGCAAGAATCATTGATTCAAAAGTTCCGCTTTTTCTATCAAGGTGAGATCCAAGACGGAATGCGCCACGAAAACCAATGGTTTGGAGCCGTGCATCAGTTTGATTCAACTTACCGACTTCAGGCATATCAGATCGCTTGGGTACTTTCCGAAGCCAAGGTGCCGCTGCTCTTGAGTCGATCGCGCGATCGGCTAGTGATTTGGGTGAATCTGCAATCTCTAACTTATTCAGTTCTCATTCATCAAAATGCTGAATTGCTCAAAACAGTGCTGTTGCTCAATTCAACTTTGCGGCGATGGCAAGCGATCTCGGACTCGGCAACCTGCTTCAAGGGCGATCGCAATAGCCATCAATTCCAGCAATCCAGTAAAAAATAATCCAGTAAAAAAATCGTTACCGAACACCAAAAGACAACCCATTCTAGAGATCATGAAGACAGACGATTAAGCCGAGCGCACCCCATGCTAAAACTGCCTCTAAATCTCTTTAAGCTCATCTCAGGCTGCGCGATTGGAATCGTCTTATGGACAACTGGATGCAATCGATCGCCCCAATCGATCGCGCTTTCTAGCGGCACGACGAACGGTTACTACAGCCGACTTGCAGACCAAATCAGTTCAGTTGCCCAGCGCACCGGGAATATCGAAGTGCAAAATCGCAAGTCTCAAGGCTCGATCGAGAACCTGAATCGACTGCTCGATCGGCAAGTCGATTTTGCACTGGTTCAGCTTGATGTCGTCAGCGATGCCATGCGACAAGGGAAAGTTCAGGCGGTTGCCATCTTAGCCAATGAACCGATTCATATCATTGCGCTCAAAGATAGCAACCTTCGATCGATTAGCGACCTCAACGGTAAGCGCGTCAGTGTCGGAACGCAAGGCAGCGGCATCTATTACACCTCAGACTATCTCAGCCGAGCTTTCAATCTCAAAGTTCAAGAAGATAGTTCAAGCGTCGATCGCGCCGTTCGCAAACTAACTATACGCCAACTGGATGCTGCATTTTATGTCGGCACACTGGGCGCAAGCGAACAGCTTCGTCAACACCTCATCACCAATCCTGCACTCCAACTAATTCCGATCGAACCTGCCCTGATCAATTATTTAATCAATCGCGATCCCGGTTCCTATCAACCCACGACGATCCCGCAAGGAATTTACAGCCCGCGCCCGATGATTCCCAATCGTGATATTTCCACCCTTGCGACGGCAACCGTTCTCGTCACCCGTCCTGATGTGAGCGAAAATACCGTTGGCTTGATCACCTGGTCGATTTTGTACAATTTCCGTCAGTTTTCGCGGTTTTATCCGGAGCTGCAAACTGAGGAACCTCGATCGCTGCTGCAAAAAAACTTGCTGTACATTCACCCTGGCGCTCAAGAGATTTATGCCCAAAACGCTGATCCGCGCAACAGTTGGCTGCGATTTCTTGAAGCGAATAGCGATTTGCAAGCAGGCTTAATTTTGCTGTTGGGAACGAGTGGGATTGGTTTAGTCCTGCAACAATGGAGACGCGATCGCTGTAAAAAACTCCTCGCGGCTACGATCTCCCGGATCAATCAACTCAATCAACTACTGCCGCAAAACCCCCAACAAGCACTGATTGGGATCGAAGATCTCAGTCAAGAACATCGCCTCATGTTTATCGAAGGTAACATTACTTCAGAAATCTATCAGCAAGTTCAGCACAAAACTCAGACCTTCGCGGAGCAATGCCGCAACCTTTCCGAGCAACAGCGTAAACAGCTTGTTCTCAATACACTGCTGATTCTAGACGATTGGCAAGCTTCGCTCCAGACCGATCCGCAAGCCGCACTGCAAAAACTCACCCACCTCAAACAGCAATATCGCGAAATGCTGATCGCCGATCAAGTTGAAATTCAGGCGTACATTGAACTGATGGAATTGACTTTGATGTCTGTCATGACTTTGACGGGAACGGCTTCAGAACCGCGATCGAACACTTCTCTACAATCGTAATTTTTTGCGATCGCACTCTAACTGCTACGACCTCAAAAGGTTCGTTTGCTAACTAACAGTTCGTGTATCAATCATGCAGTTAAAATCTCACTAAATTGTGTGATAGTCATTTTCAAAAAAATCTGGTTAGATATAAATAGACTTGCTTCGGAGCGTTTTCGGCAGCCTTGTAAAACAGGCTGTTTTTTTTATTCCAAAAATAAAAGCGCCCAACTTGGACGCTTCCCGGACTGCCTGAACCACGCATTAAGTCTCAGAGGTAGACGATCGAGCCAAGGACGGAATCAGAAATGCCGCTAATGCACCGATCGCGAATCCTGCCACATTCCGAAACAGCGGCAGCCATTCAGTCGTCCGAGTCACTACCGGACCAATTCCAAACGCCAAGAACAAAATCCCCCACAGCGGCGAGAACATCAGCGCCCACTGCCAAGCAAAAATCTGTCCTTCTTTGCGAGGCTGCCCTGCAAACCCAAAAATGACACCGCCCAACACTGAAGTGACTAGAGTTAAAATCCACTGTTCACGCGGCAATCCTGGCACGACATTACAGCCCCCCTGCCGCAGACATCCTTTTACCGAGTCCAATGCTTGCAAAATCGCCTGATCGCCGCCATTGTCTCTCACAAAGAACTGATTGCCAAACCGAGTTTGTAACTCGATCCAGAATGTCCGTGAGAGTAGCGGATAAAATTCATCACCTACGCTGAAATTCAGCAAGTTACCGCCGCGCGTATCTGCAACGAGCAAGACGCTTTTATTGTCCAATCCCCAAAACTGTTTCACTGCTGTCCCTGGCGTTCGATCGCTCTGGGTCAAAACCCGCAGTTTCCAACCCGTCTCCGTCTCAAATTTTGATAAGTCCTCCGATAGCCCTTCTTCTTGGGTGACGGTTAATTCATTCGCCAAATCGATCACGTTGGTTGGATGATCCGGCAGCAGATCAGGATTGTTATAAGCTTGAGCCGCGGGCGCGATCGTCCAAACAGAAACAATAGCAATTAGAGCCATCAACCCTTGTAGTAGACGGCGTACTCGAAGAGTGTGCATGGGCGGTTTCACAGATTTATCACTGAAGAACATTGATGCTTTCGCAGTGGGAAGCTGAATGTTCGTTTACATTTGTTTAACTAATTCTAATATAGTACGACGGAAAGCGGTTCATTCCACATCCTGCTCTGGCGGAATCCCTTGCCGTGAGGGTGCCGGAGGATTACTGCTTGATTGTTCTGGGATGTCTTCCCACTCATAATGCTGTTCTGACTCTGAGCGCATCTCAACCGCTTCGATCGAGTTGCCGTTGAGATCCTCGCGATAGGGGCGCGGCAGCGATCGGCGATCGGCATTCGTCAAAGACCGAGACGATCGCCGAGATTTATTCGGCTGCGTAAAGGTTCGCCATGCGGTTTTCACACCCACCAATAAGCTTCGGCTCGTCGTTTGCGCTTTCTGAACTTGTTGTTTGACTCCTGTGAGACTTTGATCGACTTGTTTCACCACCTGCGTTGCACTCTGAACGCCCCGGGTGACATCATCCGTCAAATCCGTTACTTCTAATCCGGTCAGCCGGAGCGCTTCTAGCGTGGGCGGAAGTTCGCGATTAATTGTATCAAACAGCTTTTCTGCACTGCGAGCGGCTCGCCCCAGCTCGCGAAACGCGGGAATTGCCACCGTCAATAGAGCGGTCAAACTGATCGCCACCAGTAGAATTGATAAACCCAGCCAAAAAATAGGATCAGTCACACTTTACTCGCTTACCGTAAACGATCGCGGATGGGAGATTTTGGATCAGCCCCAGGCTCACGCTCTAGAACCTGTTGTTCTCGCTGAGTCGCTTCGAGTCCAGCCGAGATTGCTTCTTTCAGTCGCCCTAGTGTACCATCCCAGTTTCGCAGAGCCGACTCAGAAAATCGATCTGCCTGAAGTTGGACACTGGTCGATAAATCCTCTGCAAGTTCGGGCAGCGCATCGGCTGATTTTTTGATCAGTTGGCGAGTTTCTCGTCCAGGGCGAGGAGCAATCAACAATCCCGCGATCGTTCCCATTGCCGCTCCAACGATCATGCCGCCTAAAAATGATCCTGATTGATTGTCGGACATAATTTCGGACTTACCCTTTGTAGTAATAATGCGAATGCGTGATAATGCAGTACAGCCAACTGAAGCTTAACCCCATTCTGCCAGACCCAACCGGATCTAACGGCTCTTTCGGTTTGTAGCAGATTTTTTTAAGCGCTGGGCGAGCGTCGAGTTGAAGAACATCGATCGACCGATCCCCAAAAGCGCTAGGGCTTTCTCAGCTTGCTGAAGTTTCGGGTCTAGCTGACGATAAAGTTTTCGAGCTTGGCGAATTCTGAGTTCCCGGCGTTCAAGGCTGCTGGGTGCGCCACTGAGCAAATAACGAGCGTTCTGTTCTGCAAGAATCAGCGCTTCTGCGGCTTGGGCAAGCGATCGATGTAGATTTCGGATCTGCCAAGTGAGATAGAACCCATACGATGCCAGCAACAGGTTCAGGACGATTACGCCAATTAGCATAGCTCGAATCACGATTTATCCCAATCATAGCGAGTCCTGGCTCAGTTTGAACGACGAAGAAAGATTCACGACGTTCAAGGATTTCCGCAACAGGCATCCAAAATTTTCAATTGCGAAAATAGAAAAAAACCATTGTTCCTTTCGCGAAAGTGCGAGATAAACTTACAAGAAAATCATCCGTAACGTTACGGAATACCATCATGATGCCTACTCGTCGTTTCGATCGAAGAATGCTCATCCGGCTGCTGGCTCTACTGTCGCTGACAGGCGCACTTGCCGCAGCTTTACCGCTTCCCCATTTTGATTCGCAAGCAAAATCAATTGATTCAATGTCGCCGCTGCGCCAGTCTCTTTCTGGTCTATACGGAAGTAACTGACTTGAATTGCAGCGCTTGATTGAGCTTGCCGCTGCGAAATCCTTCTAGATCGAGGGTGACATACAAAAATCCATAAGACTGGAATGCTTCGATTAATTTCGGCAGATCCGTTTGGATGACGAATTCTTTCAGTTGATCGGGCAAAACTTCAATCCGCGCTGTGTCACCTTCCGATCGCACTCGAATACTTTTCCAACCTAATTTTCTCAGATACACTTCCGCCCGTCCGACTCGCTGAAGTTTGGCGATCGTAATTTCCTCTCCATACGGAAACCGCGAACTTAAGCAAGGTT
>DATJEM010000289.1:0-4226 GCA_035496615.1 Leptolyngbya sp. | reverse complement strand
CTGATATCCAGTTTCTCGCAAATGATAAAGCTTCAGCACGCCATCTTCCCAAAACCAAACTTCGGGCACGCCTAAAGCTTGATAGCGTGTTAATTTGCCTTCGTTGCCGCTGGTGAAGACTACTTCGATCGATAAATCAGGAATCGGTTTAGATCTACCAATGCAGAAAGACTCATCAGCCTGAGCAGAAGCTTTCCCCTTCTTGCTCCTGAGTTACTGCGCCTGTCATTCTGAACCAGATTCCTTGCTTGATCAAAAAAGTAGACACTAGAAAATTAATCACGCGGGAAAAATATTCGTGGTTTTCTCCAGGCATAAAAATTTCGATCGTTCCGTTGTAGTAAGACAGTTTTGCGCCCGGAGTCGCTTCAAACCCCTTCTGGATATGCTTAAAATGCTCCCAGGTTCCTTGTAGAACTAAGTGTCGATCGAGGGTTTTAGATAAAAGTTGAGTCATGATAATTTTGCGATCGCGTTCCTAATTTTTGCATGATTTTTTGTCGTCTAATTCTGTGAAACAAAAAAGTACTGCTTTTGATTCGGCGCTACGTTCCGGAAGATTGATGTTATGGAGCTTCATCGTCTTTAGCCTGTAAGAAGTACTCGTAAATGAACTTGGAATAACTACTATGGCTCTTCATAAGATTAAAGATTTTGATGCTGACTACAAAACTCACTTCGATAACGATGATGTGATTGGATTCGATTTGTACTCTGGTACCGAGAAAGTCGGCTCGGTCGATGATATTTTGGTGGATGACAACGGCGCATTTCGCTACTTTGTGGTTCACACTGGCGTGTGGATCTTAGGTAAAACCGTGTTGCTGCCCGTAGCTCAAGGTCGAATTGTCTACAGCGAGCGCAAAGTCTATGCCAGCAATCTAACCAAAACTCAAGTCGAAAACCTGCCAGAATACAGCGCCGATCAAGTAGTTGACTACGATCATGAAGAGAAAGTCCGGGGAGTGTACCGCCCTGCAATGACTGCTCCTGCAATGTCCTACGATCGCGACAGCTATAGCTACGATCGTGAACCCGATCTCTATGCGCTGAATGATGATCATCAAAACCTGCGCCTGTACCAAGAACGTTTGGTTGCCAGTAAGACTCGGCAAAAAACGGGCGAAGTTGCGGTTGGAAAGCACATCGAAACTGAAACCGCGAATGTTTCTGTGCCGATCGAAAAAGAACGGGTTGTCATTGAGCGCACCCCTGTCACCGGATCAATGCCTGTCACACCGGGTACAGTAGACTTCCACGAAGGCGAAGTTGCGCGAGTCGAAGTCTACGAAGAAGTAGCCGACATTCAAAAAGAAGCCTTTGTGCGCGAAGAAGTGCGGGTCACCAAGGTAGTCGATCGTGAAACGGTCACTGCTGAAGAACAAGTGCGTCGCGAAGAGTTGGATCTGGATGTCTCTGGCAACCCCAACGTAGACAAGAAAATCTAACTGTTCCAAACATTTTGCTCTCTGAAGGATGGAAGTCGCTTTCGTCCTTCAGCTTTCATTCTCTATGTGCTACCAGGATTCCCCCAATGAACGACTCTTCAATTTCTGAAGTTCTCTCATCTGAAGACGTAATTCAACTCTTAGAAGAACGGCTGACTGTTCGATCGGACAAGCGAAAAGTCGGAGACATCGTTGTCCGCAAAGAAATCGAAACGCGAATGGTGAAAGTACCCGTTCGCCGAGAAAAGCTGATTGTTGAGCAAGTTACACCAACTTACAAACGGTTGGCAGAAATCAATCTGGATCAAACCAACGGGCAAACGAACCGCACCGGAAGCAGTACTGAGGCAGACCATACGGTTTACGGCGAATTTGATTCTCCCAAAGCTGCCAGCGATCTGCTAGACGCGATCGCCCGAACCCCTGCTCATGATTGCGCCGAAATCCGGATTGAAATTACTCTGAAAGATTCCAAGCATCAGGAAGCCTATCAAGCTTGGTTTGATCGCTGTAGCAAATCATAAAAGAAACTATCATGACCACTCAAACCCCCTCTAATGCGATTGAAGTATCGCCTGAAGCGATCGATCAGCAAGTCATTGAAGCCCGCCGTCTGATTGCTTGGGAACGCGATCGCGCCCAGATCGAAGACTTTTTCAATCAGCCGATGAAGTATATTTCGGCATTCTGGCAGGAATACAAGCCGATCGCCTATCTCTTAGGCACAACTATTCTAGTTTTAGTAGCACTCAAGATTGTTCTAGGGGTGATCGAATTCGTCACAGATTTACCGTTGATTGGTGGATTTTTAGAGCTAGTTGGGATCGGCTACTCAATTTGGTTTTTCAATCGCTATCTATGGAAAGTTGAGGCTCGCCAAGAACTATCACAGACGGTTGAAGTTCTGAAGCAAGATGTGATCGGCGTGACCGAGCCTGTAATAGAAGAATTCAAAAGCGCGATCGAGCCTGAGCAAACTCTATCTTAGGACGAATTTCATTTCATCACGGGTTTCTCTATTCTAATTACGTTCTCTTCAGAAAGGCATTGTATGTTTTTGCAAGAAAAAGAAACTGGAAACTTGGTAGAAATCTTAGACATCAAGCTTCTAATTGATCCGAATGCGGAAAAGGTTCCAGCACGGGATCAGATGGGTCAAGAAGAGCAAGACCCAGAAAACTACACTAAAGCCAAGCTCGTGTTTCCCTCTGGTGAATCACTTCCCCAATGTTGGTTAGATGCCGACTATCGCAGCAAATAAGCTAGCTCAAAATTAACGTGGGGATCGCGTGGGAGTGTAGCTTGCGATCGCCCGTCCTGCCCCTCGATACAAAGCTAGATAACTTTGGCTGATTCGATCGCCGCGCTCAGAGAGGGAATCAATGCCAATGCCATTGCGTCCTTGATCTTTTCCAGAACTATGAATGTAGCGCTGATCTCCCAAGTAAAGCCCAACGTGCGTCGCTTTGTCTGAGGTGCCAAAAAACACGAGATCACCCAGCATCAGATCTTCTACAGGCTGCAAAAAAGCTTCTTGCTGATAAGCATCCCTCGGTAAACGAATTCCCACCGAAGCAAACGCAGCCTGCATCAATCCAGAACAGTCATAGTTTGGAGCAACCGTCCCGCCCCAGAGATATTCGTTTGGAACAGACATTGCAGCCTGAGTAAATGCCACAATCTCAGGAATGCGATCGCAAATCTCTTCCCTTGTCCAAACCGGAGCTTGATCCGGAATTTCTGCCTTTTCCAAAAACTTCAAATCATTTGGCTCCAGCCAGCCTGAATATTCATCCTCACAAGTCATCACCTGAAGCGGTGACTCTGAAAGGATTTCCAGGTATCGCCCTGCTGCGGCTTGCGTTGCCAACCGAGTTAAACTGGGTGAATCGTAGAGATTGAGATTCGCGATCGTGCGATATTGCATAAGACAGAGATTTGACTCAAGGGTGGACTGGGGATGACTTTTTTCCACAAAGACGAACGGCTAGAAACCTGCGGAAATCGAGTGCTGCAAGCGACTTGGGCAGAGTTTTCAGGACTTGCGCCAAATCAAATGGCAATGACCTGGATTGTGTATGACTCGCCCGTGTTCGTCAATACTGGCGGCGCAATTCGTCCCGAAGAATTTTGGCAGCGATCGCCAAGAGGCTTTGCTTATCGCGGCGTTGAAAACATCTATCCCGCCAGCGTGGTGAAGCTATTTTATCTAGTTGCAGCCCATGAATGGCTAGAACGGGGGATGATTCCTCCGACTGCGGAACTCGATCGAGCGATGCGCGACATGATTGTCGATTCGAGCAATGATGCGACGGGTCTTGTCGTTGATATGTTGAGCGGAACGACTGGAGGACCAGAACTCTCGATCGAGCCGTTTGCGACCTGGAAGTATCAGCGCAACATTGTGAATCGCTACTTCCAATCGCTCAACTGGTCAGAGTTTGCCACGATCAATGTGAATCAGAAAACTTGGTGTGATGGCCCTTATGGACGAGAGCGCATGTTTTATGGCGAAAACTATGAGAACCGCAATATGCTCACCACGAATGCGACTGCAAAATTACTGCATAGCATCATTGGTGGGGTTGCAGTGACTCCAGCGCGATCGCACTCCATGATGAATCTGTTAGCCCGATCGCTGAATCCTGTTGATCTCAAAGCCGATCCCGACAATCAAGTCACTGGATTTCTCAGTGGCGGATTGCCTCAAGCAGCGAAAACCTGGTCGAAAGCAGGCTTGATGAGTCGAGTTCGACATGATGCGGCTTATGTTGAATT
>DATJEM010000288.1:0-5451 GCA_035496615.1 Leptolyngbya sp. | reverse complement strand
AATGTGGAGGAAGGTCGTATTCTAAGCAAAAGGCAAAACCGATTTGCTCTAAAATGCTGCCTTGTGTACTACAAGTGAAACCTATGATCGACGCTCTAGACACTGCGATTGAACTGATTCACGCCCGTGAGATTCTTGACTCACGCGGACGACCGACGATCGAAGCTGAAGTAACGCTTGCCAATGGCGCTTACGGAATCGCGCAGGTTCCCAGCGGCGCATCGACCGGAAGCTTTGAAGCGCATGAACTCCGCGACGATGACAAGCACCGCTACGGTGGAAAAGGCGTTTTGAAAGCGGTGGAAAATGTAGAAACCGTTCTCGCCCCCAAACTGATGGGACTGGATGCGATCAATCAGGAATTGATCGATCGCACGATGATCGCGATCGATGGCTCTGCGAATAAGTCGAACCTGGGCGCAAATGCGATTCTCGCGGTTTCGCTGGCAACCGCAAAAGCAGGCGCGGACGCGCTCGGATTGCCGCTCTATCGCTATTTGGGCAATCCCTTATCGAATGTGTTGCCCGTCCCGCTGATGAATGTCATCAACGGCGGCGCTCATGCGGATAACAATGTCGATTTTCAGGAATTCATGATTGTTCCGGTCGGAGCAAAAACGTTTCGAGAAGCGCTGAGATGGGGCGCGGAAGTGTTCGCATCGCTCAGTACGGTGCTACATCATCAAGGATTATTAACCGGAGTCGGTGACGAGGGCGGATTTGCACCGAACTTGAAATCGAATCAGGCGGCTTTGGACTTGCTGATTATCGCGATCGAGAAAGCAGGCTACAAGCCCGGTGAACAGGTTGCGCTGGCGTTGGATGTTGCCGCAAGCGAGTTTTACAAAGATGGGCAGTACACCTACGATGGAACCGCCCACACTCCGACAGAAATGGTGAACTATCTTGCAAAGTTGACGGGTAGCTACCCCATCGTGTCGATCGAAGACGGTTTACACGAAGATGATTGGCAGCACTGGCAGCGACTGACTGAGAAAATTGGTAGCAAATGTCAACTTGTCGGAGATGATTTATTTGTTACGAACATCACGCGATTGCAGAAAGGCATCGACCAGAAAGCAGCCAATTCTATCTTGATCAAGCTAAATCAAATTGGCTCCCTGACGGAAACGCTACAAGCGATCGATTTAGGCGCTAGGAACGGATTTCGATCAGTGATCAGCCATCGTTCTGGTGAAACTGAAGATACCACGATCGCCGATCTCGCAGTGGCAACCCGCGCTGGGCAAATCAAAACCGGATCGCTTTGCCGGAGTGAGCGAGTGGCAAAATACAATCGACTGCTGCGGATTGAAGATGAACTCGGCGATCGGGCGGTGTATGCAGCAACCGTTGGCATGGCTCCAACTTATTAAAAGCCGCTGGCAGATTCCCTGCTCGAAAGCCCCCGTGTAAATAAAGCGCCGCAGGGTTTGGCGTTCTCAGCCCCTAAATTCCTCAGAACGGGGAATTTAGGGGCATCCAAGATTTGGCGCTCAAAAATCAATCCTCTACTCAGCGCCATCATTGATAGCAGGGCACGTCAAATCGAAGCACCCATGCTTTGCGAGAATGCCCCTTAGTTCGATCGATTTAGTTCGATCGACGATACCGCGTCAAGACACGAGAAAGCTCAAAAACCAAAGCCGCATTGACCTATAAAAACCGAGGCAGCTACTAAAATGCTATCATCCTTCGTTAGCCTCCCGGACTGCTTGGTACAGTCTTGGACGGTTAGCTGCTCAGAGTTGCTGGTTACAGCTTTGGGCGGCGATTTGGGGTTTGGGTTGGACTTGCAAGGGTCGCTTCGCCGTGGATGGCTGAAACGAATGACTTAACTTGGGAGAACCATCGACTTGCTGAACAGAGTCAAGCCGCTAAAGGGCAATTTGGCGAAATGCTTCAACAGATCGGTGAAGCGATCCCAATTGATTTTTTTGAGTTTTTTGAATCCGATCGGGGTTGCTCTCCCATCCGCCATTCTGGTCGGAGCCTAGTCTATCAAGGTTGAGTCGGCACAGGCTCGATCGATTGAGGCGTAGCAGCAGGTTGGGTCAGTGGACTTTGAACAACAGGAGCCGTCAAAATCTGCGAAATTTCTGCCTGTTGCTGTAGCTGTTGAGTCGAAGACACCAAACCACTCAAGCCATTAATCAACCGCTTCAAATTCTCCCGCAGCTTCGGATCGCCTGTTAGCTCATCCAAATCCGAAGTAATTTTCTGGGTATTCTCAAACGTCGCTCTTGCAGAATCTAAAGTCTGCTGCAACATCGTAATCGTTGTTGGATTGTTCAGCGTAACCGATACATCGCGCAGATTTGCCGAGGTTTGAGCCGCATTCGCCGATAGCGTCTCTAGATTGCTGATCAGCTTGCTCCCTTGCAATCGGCTCAGAACAGGCGTTAGCTGCGCCACACTATTCCGAATTTCGCGGCTTGTCACACTCAGATTGTCCAACGTCGAAACCAAGGTCGATCGATTTGCCGTAATCAACTCATTCACCTGTGTGATCGTCAACGTTGCCTGATCTGCGGTCTTGCCGATCGATTTTGCCGTTGCCGAGAAGGTTGACACTTCGCCCCGCGCTGATTTCACTAAGCCTGTGACTTCTCGACTCAATCGGGCAATTTCTGCCGCTGCCGTACTGCTATTTTTGGTCAGCGAATTGAGGTTTCCGGTAAACTGATCACTGCTATACACATCAGCAAATCGAATCGTTGCCCGAATCAGTTCATCGGTGCTGATTCCTAACATCCCTTTGATCCGAGAGTTCTGGCAGAGAATTAAAGTACGATCGCAGTCTCGATCGAGCGGTCGCGCCGAAACCGATGCCTCCGGGATTTCCGTTCGAGGGGTGATATCGAGAACCGTTTCACCGAGCAATCCGGTTTGATTCACGCTCAGATCCGAATCTTTCGGAATCGCCAAATCTGCTCTGCCAATTTCGAGCTTGACTTCAACCCCGTTTGCACTCGGCACAATGGTGGCAATCCTGCCCACGTTTACGCCGCGATAGCGCACCACAGAACCCGTTTGCACCCCATTAATCTGCTCAAAATCGGCAAACACCGTAAAGCTTCGATTTGCCGGATTTAGCCCTTTGAGCCACAGCACCAAGCCACCAAATAGCCCGACTCCTGCCAGAATCATCAACCCGACTGACCCTTCTCGCACTGTTCGCGATTGCAAAGCAAACCTCCTTTGGAGTCGCATAACCCCTACCCCAATACCTGAATGGGACCTTCCACACTGCCGCTAAAAAACTGTCGAATCAATGGATCATCAGTAGTATCGATTTCATGCACTTTTCCTTCCCACCGTACTCCACCGTGATGGAGAAACAAAACGCGATCGGCAGTGCGTCGGATTGTACTCTCTTGGTGCGTCACCATCACGTAACTTTGACAGCCACGCTGCGGACATTGCAGCGCCCGAACCAAATCTTCGATCACCGTTGATGCGATCGGATCAAGTCCGGCGGTTGGCTCATCATAAAGTAGCACAGCGGGTGTATCTTCAGGATTTTCGGGATTCACCATGATCGCACGCGCAAAACTCACCCGCTTTCTCATGCCGCCCGATAGCTCAGAAGGATAGCGCTTTCCAATGCCGGGTAAACCTACCATATCGAGCCGTTCTTCCACGAGTTGCCGAATTTGCTGCCGGGATAGGTGAGAGTGTTGATACAGCAAAAATCCAACGTTCTCCTCAACGGTGAGCGAATCAAATAAAGCGGCTTGCTGAAATACCATGCTGATCAGTAAGGGATCGGGCGCATCTTCGATCAAGCCTTTCCGCCGTTTGCCGCCGATCCGAACTTCGCCTTCGTCGGGGGCAAGCAGTCCTGCAATAATTCGCAGCACCGTCGATTTGCCCGTTCCTGAAGGCCCGATGACTGCGATCGCTTCGCCCGGATAAACTGCCAAATTCGCTCGATCGAGGACTTTGTTTTCCCCGAACGTTTTGCTCACGTCTTTGAGTTCAATTAACGGCTCTGCCATGCCTATTCCAACCTCCGATCCAATACTGCCATTTTGCAACGGAGTTCATGAGCTTTGCTGATCACTCATACCAACTTAGCGATTCTTGCAGCGTTTGGACAGACCAAATATCAAAGTGAGATCGATATCAAAGTTTGCTAATCAGCAGGATTTGAACATCAGCTTCCAGGCGATTTTTTCGACGATCGTATTTACGCCTTCGTGATGTAGCTCGATCGGTTGTTTTTTGAGTCGGCGCAGTTCTGCCATTGCTTTGCGAGTCACCGCATGGCTCGTATCATCAGTCAATAACAAAACCGCATCCGCCGTTTGAATTTGCTGGACTGCTTGATCCACAATCAATAAGCCATCTTCAACCGTAGACCAGACAAAATAAACTTTGGGCAGCTTTTCTTTGACGTATGTTCGAGTCGTTGTATGTCCCCCAAACACCACAACTTTGCCGCGTAAGTGGGTGTAAGACTCTTTTTGTTCTTTCTCATCGGCGGTGAGTTCAGGCTTCGATTTCTTTTCGCTGACGGGTCTAGGATCAGGTTGGGACTGTGACCAGAGCTTGCGGGCATGAGCATCCATAATTTTGAGCTTTTGGATTGCTGTGCCTTGAAGCGTAATCGGCTTATCGCTGAGTGACTGAATGTGATTGAATAAAAACTCTACGACTTCATCTAATCGCTCGACTCCTCTCAAATCTTCGCGGTAGTGATAGACATCCATGGCTAAGTAAGACGCATCATAGTAGCTGGTTTGCTCTTTGATTCGATCGAGCAGTTGTTCGGCGGTTTCATGGCGGTCTTGAGTGAGCCTTTCAGTCTGATGCTTGCTCATCTGCGCTTCGTATTCGCGCTGCGCTTGTTCTTCGCGCCGCTCTTCGATCACTTGCTTGATGAAATCGATGTTTGCGGTGCTTTCTCCATTTTCTTCGAGGGACTGGCGGGCTTCGAGCAGGCGGCGGGATAGTTCGGGTAAGTCGGTCTGTATCTGAGTGCGATAGTGACGAATGGCGCTAGTCAAGTGTTCATAGGTTGCTTTCGCTTGAGTGTCACCTTCTAGAATGCCTTTTTCGTCGAAACCGCGTTTGAGGTCTTCTAAGCGATCGCAGTATTGTTCTAATCGCTGCTGAATTTCTCGCCGTGTGTCCATCAGCCGGAGCGTTTCCTGGGAGGCAGATTCAAGATCGTCAATGGATAGAAAAGATTGCATCGGAGTCCTTTTTATGAAGTATTTTGTCTGATGTGGAGCGTTTTGAACGAGCCTAGAATCTAGAACAGTTCAGGGATAGAAGCACTTAACTAGTATTCAGTCTGCCCATTGTACTGTTTGTTTAATAGATCGCGACTGACAAAATGTTAAGGGTGCGTACTACAAATTCCTGGCTTTCCATTAGGAAGACCATGGGTTGAATTGAAAGATATCTTAGACGATCGTAAAACCTAAAATTGTGAAATTCCTA
>DATJEM010000287.1:0-3258 GCA_035496615.1 Leptolyngbya sp. | reverse complement strand
CAAGCCGAAGTTTTACGCGCTGTCGATGTTTCCTTATCCGTCCGGCAATCTCCACATGGGGCATGTGCGGGTGTATACGATCGTGGATGTGATCGCCCGATTGAAACGAATGCAGGGCTATCGAGTGCTCAATCCGATGGGCTGGGATGCGTTCGGATTGCCAGCGGAAAATGCCGCGATCGAACGGGGAGTTCCGCCGGCAAAATGGACGTATCAAAACATCGATCAGATGCGCGATCAGCTAAAACAGTTGGGCATCTCATTCGATTGGACAAAAGAAGTTGCCACCTGTTCGCCGGATTACTATCGCTGGACGCAATGGATCTTTCTGGAGTTTTTCAAAGCGGGATTGGCATATCAGAAAGAAGCGACGGTGAATTGGGATCCGATCGACCAAACTGTCTTGGCAAATGAACAAGTTGATGCCGATGGCAAGTCTTGGCGATCGGGCGCGAAAGTTGAGCGAAAATTGCTGCGTCAGTGGTTTTTGAGAATTACCGATTACGCAGAACAATTGTTAGTTGATCTGGACAAACTGAAAGGATGGCCCGATCGCGTCAAGCTAATGCAGGCGAACTGGATCGGCAAATCAACGGGCGCACAAGTGACTTTCAAAACTGAAGCGGGGGATGACATTGTTGTCTTTACAACTCGTCCCGATACGCTGTGGGGTGCGTCGTTTATGGTGTTGTCGCCAGAGCATCCTTTGGTGGAGAAATTGACGACTGCGGCACAATCAAGCGCGATCGCACAGTATCAATCGGCAGCAGCGGCAAAAAGCGATCTCGATCGCATGGCTGAAGGTCAAGAGAAAACGGGTGTTTGGACGGGAAGCTATGCGATCAATCCGGTGAACCATCAAAAAGTTCCAATCTGGATCGCGGACTATGTGCTGATGGATTATGGAACGGGCGCGATTATGGCAGTTCCAGCGCATGATCCGCGAGATTTTGAGTTTGCGAAGAAGTTTGATTTACCGATCGAAGTTGTCGTTCAGCCTTTGGATCAGACGTTAGAGGGTTCGACCATGACTGAAGCCTATACGGGCGAAGGGGTGATGGTGGATTCGGGTGTGTTGAATGGGGTTGCCGCAGGCAAAGGCAAAGGGCAGAGCGTGGAGGCTGCGATCGCAGTTCTCGAAGCCGATCATAAAGGCAAAGGCACATCCAACTATCGGTTAAGAGATTGGTTGATTTCGCGTCAAAGATATTGGGGCGCACCGATTCCAATTATTCATTGTCCAAACTGTGGCGCGGTCGCGGTTCCGGATGCTGATTTGCCTGTTGCACTGCCTGATACTGTTGAATTTTCGGGTAAAGGGGGATCGCCTCTCACTCAATTGCAGTCCTGGCTGGATGTTCCGTGTCCGAGTTGTGGAACGCCTGCAAAACGGGAAACTGACACGATGGATACTTTCATTGATTCGTCGTGGTATTTCTTGCGCTATCCTGATGCCAACAATGATCAAGCAGTGTTCGATCGAACGATGACCAATGATTGGATGCCTGTTGATCAATATGTGGGCGGCATTGAACACGCAATTTTGCATCTCTTGTATTCGCGGTTCTTTACGAAAGTGTTGCGCGATCGAGGCTTGCTAAACTTCGATGAACCGTTTGAGAGATTGTTGACTCAAGGCATGGTGCAAGGCAGAACCTACAAAAATCCGACCACTGGAAAGTATGTGCTTCCGGCTGAGGTGAAAGATGCGAACAATCCGATCGATCCGAACACTGGAGAGCCGTTAGAGATTGTGTTCGAGAAGATGTCTAAATCGAAGCATAACGGTGTGGCTCCGGGCGATGTGATCGATAAATACGGGGCAGATACGGCTCGAATGTTTATTCTGTTCAAAGCGCCGCCGGAAAAGGATTTGGAATGGGAAGATGCCGATGTTGAAGGACAGTTTCGATTCTTAAATCGGGTGTGGCGTTTGGTGACAGAATCCGCCGCAAAGTTGAGCCATAAACCCGCGAAAGAACTGTCAAAAGCAGAGAAAGATTTGCGGCGATCGATTCACATTGCGATCAAAGAAGTGACCGAAGATTTGCAAGGAGACTATCAGTTCAATACTACGGTGTCTGAGTTGATGAAGCTCAGTAATGCTCTAAGCGACTTTGCTCAGAAAGAGTCTCCCACCTTTGCAGAAGGGATTGATACTCTGCTACGAATGTTAGCGCCATTAGCGCCGCACATTGCTGAGGAACTCTGGCACATGATTGGGCATTCTGACTCGATTCATGTTCAATCATTTCCGATCGTTGATCCAACTGCATTGATTGCGGATGAGAAAACGATCGTCATTCAAATCTTGGGCAAAACACGCGGCACGATCGAGGTTGCAACTGCGATCGCAGACGATAAAGCTGCGCTAGAACAAGCGGTGCGAGAATCGGAAATTGCAAAACGCTATATTGAAGGAAAAGAGATTAAGAAAGTGATTGTTGTGCCTGGAAAGCTAGTGAATTTTGTCGTGGTGTAGGAGAGTCCGCAGAAGACAATGCCGAGAAAGATTCGAGAATTGAAACGACTGCTCGAACGAGCGGGCTTCTACTTTATTCCAGCTAAGAGAAGTCACAGCAAATGGATTCATCCAAAGTTGGCGGGTCGGATTGTCATCGCGGGCAAAGACGGTAGCGATGCAAGACTATATCTAGAAAAGCAAGTCGATCAAGCCCTTGAAAATCTTGCCAAGATAGAAGCAGAAGAGTCACAGGAGGAACAAGGATGAAATATACAATCGTTATTCAATGGTCAGACGAAGACCAATGTTACGTTGTGAGTCTGCCTGATTTCACCGATGTCATGCAGCCTGTCACTCATGGCGAAACTTACGAAGAAGCATTCCAGAATGCTCAGGAGGTTTTGGAACTCCTCGTAGACTCTGCGATCGCAGAAGGCGAACCCCTCCCAGAACCTCAAACCTATGGTAAAGCCCTACAAACAGCTTAGAAAATGACGAATTTACAGAACTATGATCCTAGCGGTGTCGGTGTCGTGGGTCGATTGTTTGGTTTACCGTTTGACTATGATTCGGCAAACCTGATCGTGTTGGGTGTGCCGTGGGAAGTAACGGTTTCTTATAGGGCTGGAACTGCGCGAGGCGTTGAAGCGGTATTAAATGCTTCTTCACAGCTTGATTTGTTTGATTTCGACAATCCTGATGGATGGAAGCAAGGGATTTTTATGCCCGATATTCCCCAAGACATCCTCGATCGAAGTGATTCGCTCCGAATAGATGCGGCAAAGATTATCGAT
>DATJEM010000286.1:0-2630 GCA_035496615.1 Leptolyngbya sp. | reverse complement strand
ACTATCTGTCGGTGGGACAAATCTATTTAAGAGATAATCCTTTACTGAAAAAACCTTTATCGATCGACCAAATCAAACCCCGCTTACTCGGACACTGGGGAACGACTCCGGGTTTGAACTTTATTTATGCTCATTTCAATCGGCTGATTCGGCGCTACGATCTGAACACGATTTATATTGCGGGTCCTGGGCACGGTGGTCCTGGAATGGTCGCCAACACTTATCTTGAAGGCAGCTATACCGAATTCTATCCGCATATTACTCAAGATGAAGACGGCATGGATAAGCTGTTTACGCAGTTTTCTTATCCGGGCGGGATTCCGAGTCATGCGGCTCCAGAAACACCGGGATCGATTCATGAAGGGGGCGAGTTGGGGTATTCGATCGCGCATGCCTACGGAGCCGCGTTTGATAATCCAGATCTGTTCGTCTGCTGTGTGGTTGGGGATGGGGAAGCGGAAACCGGAGCCTTAGCTACCAGTTGGCACTCGAATAAGTTTATTAATCCGGCGCGAGATGGTGCAGTGCTGCCGATTTTGCATCTGAATGGCTACAAGATCGCCAATCCAACCGTTTTAGCGCGATTGAGTCATGAGGAATTAGAACAGCTATTTAGGGGTTATGGATACAAACCGTACTTTGTGGAAGGGGATGATCCTGAAACGATGCACCAACAGATGGCAGCAACGTTGGATGAAATTGTGCAGGAAATTCAAGGGATTCAAAGAGAAGCAAGAACACACGGATTCAATCAGCGCCCTCAGTTTCCGATGATGGTACTGAGAACGCCGAAAGGTTGGACAGGGCCGGCAATCGTGGATGGCGTGCAAATTGAAGGGACGTTTCGCGCTCACCAAGTTCCGCTTTCGGAGATGGCAACCAAACCCGAACATCTCCAAATGCTCGAAGACTGGATGCGGAGCTATAAACCCGAAGAACTGTTTGACGAAACTGGAAAGCTAGTTCCTGAACTTGCCGAACTTGCACCAACGGGCGATCGACGCATGGGAGCGAATCCTCATGCCAACGGCGGCGTTTTACTGAGAAGTTTGAAGCTGCCAAAGTTCGAGGATTACGCGGTTCCGGTTGACTCTCCAGGGCAAGTCGAAACCGAATCGACGCGAGTGTTAGGCAAGTTTTTGCGCGATGTGATGAAGCTGAATGCAGACCATCGCAACTTCCGTGTCATGTCACCTGATGAGAACAACTCGAATCGATTGAATGCGATTTTGGAAGTGACCGATCGCATGTTCACGGGTGAGATTTTGCCGAATGATGATCACATTGCGGTCGATGGGCGAGTGATGGAAGTCTTAAGCGAACATCTGTGTCAAGGCTGGCTCGAAGGCTATTTGCTCACGGGACGACATGGATTCTTCTCTTGCTATGAAGCCTTTATTCACATTGTTGATTCGATGTTTAATCAACACGCAAAGTGGCTAGAAGCTTGTCGTCATATTCCCTGGAGGCGTTCGATCGCGTCGCTGAATTATCTGTTAACTTCCCATGTTTGGCGGCAAGATCACAATGGCTTTACCCATCAAGATCCCGGCTTCATTGATGTGGTGATGAACAAGAAACCCACCGTTACGCGGGTCTATCTGCCACCCGATGCGAACACATTGTTATCGGTTGCCGATCACTGTTTGCGGAGTCGTCAATATGTCAATGTGATTATTGCTGGGAAACAACCGGAGTTGCAGTGGTTGGACATGGATCGCGCGATCGCGCATTGCACCGCTGGAGTCGGGATTTGGGATTGGGCAAGCAATGATCAAGGCTCAGAACCCGATGTTGTGATGGCTTGTGCCGGGGATGTTCCAACTTTAGAAACTTTAGCGGCGGTTGACTTTCTGCGTCACCATTTTCCAGATCTAAAAATTCGCGTGGTGAATGTTGTTGATCTAATGACGCTGCAACCGAAAACGGAACATCCGCATGGGTTGTCCGATCGGGATTTTGACTCGATCTTCACGCAAGACAAGCCGACTATTTTTGCCTTTCATGGCTATCCGTGGTTAATTCATCGTCTTACCTATCGCCGCACCAATCATCACAATCTGCACGTTCGCGGCTACAAAGAGGAAGGCACAACCACAACCCCGTTTGATATGGTGGTGCTGAATGATCTCGATCGCTTTCATCTGGCGCAAGATGTGATCGATCGGGTTGCGAAGCTGAACACCGTTGGTGCATACGTAAAACAGATCGCCCGCGACAAACTGACCCAACACAAGCGCTATATCGTGCAGCACGGTAAAGATATGCCAGAAGTAGAAAACTGGAAATGGCAGTATTACACCCAGCAAAACGCAAGTACCAATGCTGAAAAGACGGTGATTCCTCAAACTCAAAGCGGCTCGTCGGTTCAAGGGGACGACGATACAGCAAAACCGGGACGTTAAGCCAATCAGCGAAAGTAGAAATCTCCGACTTCAAAAGGGCGGGGATTTCTGCTTTTGGAGCAAAGCGGCGTAAATTAAACTTTTTGTGGCTTGATTCATTTGCGATCGATATCATAAAAACTTATAGCAATTGACATTACTTCCAAAGATGTAGCACAGTGAATATCTGGGAGTGTAAAAGCTGCTCAAGTTTTCATTCATAGCTTTGCCTGTTGCAAATGATTT
>DATJEM010000285.1:0-3689 GCA_035496615.1 Leptolyngbya sp. | reverse complement strand
CCGGTCGGACAGTTTGCGATCAAGAGCGCGTTTCTGCTGGGTGCCGATCGAGTGATTGCGATCGATCGAGTTCCCGAACGGCTTGAAATGGCAAAAAATAGCGGCGCGGAACCCCTGAACTATGAAGACATAGATGTCGGCGATGCCCTCAAAGAAATGACAGGCGGACGTGGCCCTGATTCAGTGATTGATGCGGTCGGCTTAGAATCCCACGGAACCAATCTAGATTACTGGGTCGATAAGGCAAAACAATCGGTTCGGCTTGAAACCGATCGTCCGATCGCGCTTCGGCAAGCGATCGTCGCTTGTACCAAAGGCGGAACGGTTTCGGTTCCGGGCGTTTACGGCGGATTTATTGACAAAATGCCAATGGGAGCCGCCTTTAACAAAGGGCTAACCTTCAAAATGGGACAAACTCACGTTCATCGCTACTTGCAACCGCTGATCGAACACATTCAGCGCGGCGACATTGATCCGTCATTTGTAATTACTCACACCCTGCCATTAGATCAAGCACCGCAGGCATATGAGACCTTCAAGCACAAACGCGACAACTGTATCAAAGTGGTGCTAAAACCTTAGTGATGATGAGCGGGATTGATTCGTTCGTCCTGCTCGATCGGGCAGTCGGCTAGACTTGTTGATTATTGTTGACGAGAATAAAATTTTGCGAGAGCCAGGTAAAGCCATCCTGAATCCCAGCAAGCATAAACTTTTCTGAAGCGTTTGTCAGAACCTCCCCCACCACATACGTACAATAAGTCTCGAATTCTTTTTGTTCTTTTCAGAATCATTAGGAAATATTAAGATATGGCTGACGAGCTTATTAAGCCCTATAAAGGCGACCCGTTTGTGGGACATCTCTCGACCCCGATCAGCGATTCCGACTTTACCCGTGCCTTTATTGGCAACCTGCCCGCTTACCGGAAGGGACTTTCTCCTCTGCTGCGCGGACTGGAAATCGGAATGGCACATGGTTACTTTTTGGTCGGTCCTTGGACTGTCTTTGGACCGCTGCGCGATTCGGGAGAAGCTGCTGTCGGTGGACTCATCTCCGCGATCGCGCTCATTCTGATTGCGACAGCTTGCCTTTCAATTTACGGTTTAGCAACCTTCCAGGGAGATGACCACTCCTCCGATTCACTGCAAACGGCTGACGGGTGGAGCCAATTCACAGGTGGATTTTTCGTCGGTGCAACGGGCGGCGCGTTCGTAGCATACTTGCTGCTGTCAAACTTCCCGATCATTGACAAAATCTTCACAGGCGGATTCAACTAATCCCCAAACTGAAATCTATTGCCAATCTGCCCGATTTGTCGATCGGGCTTTTTTGTCTCTTTTTTTGCCTCTTTTTTTGTATGTTAAAGACAATCCAAAAAATCGTCAAAAGTCGGTTGACATGAAGTACCCTAATAACTGCAAAACCTGGTAGACTCTCCTCGACCTATGCCTGAACTGCACCCCTGGGAATTTTTGATACAGCTAGATGGCGATCGAGCTTGGCTACCCTTAAACGCGCCCAATGTCGAGGTTCTAGAAGGTCGATATCGGATCGCGGCAAAGTCAAAGCGTAAAAATGCACCCGTCGAAGTCCGCATTCAGCACGACGCACTCAACGAGCTTCCGCCCAAACGCCGCACCCAGACCCGGACTCACCAAACCAATCAGCGCGGCTTAATGGTGGTGATTCCCTTCACGCGCCTCCAGCCTGGACGGTGGGAGTTTCAGTGCGTTCCCGAAGCAGGAACGGCACATTCGATTCAGCTTCAGGTTTTGTCGATCGAATCAGACATTGTAGAAGACTGGAACCCCGACTGGGACAATGCTGATCCAGCCGCCCCCGAATTTACGTCGCGAGCAGCAGAAACAAAAGTCGTCGAATCCGATAGCGATGCGGTTGCAGAATTTTTGCGGCAGGCAGAACAGGAATCGGGATCGATCGCCGATGAAATTCTGAACGAATATAACTTGGTGTCAGAAGTTCCATATCAAGATCAGAGCTTGCCGCCAACCGTGGGTGTGTCTGATGCGATTGTGTCGATCGCACTGGCTCAAGAGACGTATATTGCACATCGTGGCGAACCGTTGTCGATCGTCGGGAAAATTATTTCCGAGCAAACCACTCATTTAGATGCAGAACTACGAGTTTGTCTGCGCGATCCACAGAATTCTGAAACGCTCTTAGACACAGGTGAAATACTGCACCAAGTGGCTTTACCGTTTGATTTGTTCTATCAGTTCACACTGCCCGTTGAACTCCAAACGCAGCTAATCTTAGGCGAAATCATTTTATTTGATCCAAAGGTCGAAGGTAAGCCGACGATCGCAACTCAGCCGTTTACCGTGATGGCAGATGTAAATGAGCTACTCGATGCCCTACATCAAGCGAAAGCCGACGATCGGGCAATGGCAGAAGATATGCTCGATCTTCCAGCCGCAAAGTCTGCTGCTCATCCAGCCCTCAATCTTGCTTTTCTCGATCTCGTCGCTGCCCCTAAAGATCCTGAAGCAGTTGGTTTTACCGCAAAAGAAACGCCCGCTCTGCCGCCACAACTGCATCAACCCAATCCTTACCTCCGCAAAAAACTTGATCTTCCCAGCTTCGGCATTCAACCCGATGCCGCAATCCCCGAATACACCCCCCCAGAATCGACTCAGCTAGAAATTCCTTTAACGGGATCTTTTGCGTCCCTCGTTCCGTCGATCGAAGCGCCTGAAGCTTTTTCTGAACCGGATGCAGAGGAACCCACGATCGAGCCACTTGCGCCCGTTGAGGAGCCTGCGATCGAACTGAAGGTTCAAGCCGACGATCGAGATGCCAATCCAGAGTTAGAGGAAGCCGCGCTCAATCTTCAGCCGAGTCCTGATCAGATAGTTGATGAATTCGTTGTGGATGACGAACCGATTTTGCCACTTGCTGACCTCATGCTGTCCCGTCGTCAGAAGTTGGTGGGCAGTTCCGAGCGCGCTCAAAACCCCTTACTCTTGCCAGAACATGAACCTGTTCCCGATCCAGTGATGACGATCGCGGAGGCTGAATTAATCGGTGGAAAAACGACGATCGTGCATCTCCGACTTCCAGACATTCTGCCAAAAGTCTATGTGAAAGTTTGGGTCAACGATCGGCAAAACCGCACGATGATCGAATCGTCCCGCTGGGTGATTGATTTCAAACCCGATGGACACGGAAACCTTGAAGCAACCACAGAGCTAAAAGTCCCGCTTGACAGTGTGGAAATTCAGATTGAAGCGATCGCCGTTGAAGTCATGACCAATCGAGAAAGCCATAAAGTGACGCTCGATCTCCGCATTGTTTCTGAACAACTCCCCGATCTTTGGTTCGATGATCTCGATGCTGATTCGGTTGTTTCGCTCTGAAGATGCAGCGCAAGTTGCCAAGCTATTTCACGATACAGTGCGTGAAGTGAATCGGCGCGACTATTCGATCGCACAGGTGCAAGCCTGGTCGCCTGATGATCTTGACTTTCGAGATTGGGCAACGGTTTGTTCACAACGATTCACCTATGTCGCAGAGCAATCCGGTGTGATTGTTGGCTTTGGTGAACTTTTGCCGGAGGGTCAGATTGATTGCTTTTACTGTCACAAAGACTATCAGCGGCAGGGAGTTGGACGGGCAGTTTACCAGGCGATCGAAACAAAAGCGAGAGAATTACAGCTTGAGCGACTGT
>DATJEM010000284.1:0-2685 GCA_035496615.1 Leptolyngbya sp. | reverse complement strand
CTCAAAGCACCGAGTGATCTCCAAGATCACGATGAATTTATGATTCGATATTTGCCGAGCAGAGACGAAGTTGCAGGATCAGTGACGTTGCAAACTGAGGTGATCGAAGGCAGTAGTATCTGGATTACGCGGCGGGATGTGGAAAAAATCAGTCAAGGCATTGACCGAATTGCAGCACAGGTAAACGCCCAACTTGGCGATCGACCCGCAAAGCTGATTTTCCAATTCGATTGTTACGGGCGGGGCAAATCTGTCCTCGGTGAAACCCAAAAGTTGCAGCTCGAACACAAGCTACAGCAGCAAGTTGGCACAAATCTACCCTGGATCGGACTTTATACTCACGGTGAAATTGCGCCGCTTAGAGACAAGAACAGTTTTCATAACTACACCCTTGTGCTGGCAGCCATTCATTAACTGCTTCATCATCTTTCTCAACCGCAAAAACCTATCATCGATTTTTCGATTTCTATGTTCCATTCCTCGTTGTCAGAACACGACCTGATCCAACTGCAAGCCGAAAATCAGCAGCTCTCTGAACAAGTAAAACGACTGGTTCGGGCAGAACGCCGCACGATCGAATCTCAAGAAAAGCTAGATGCTCAAATTGCCATCTATCGCCAACTCAACGAAATCAGCAGACAGTTTAGCAAAACATTCTCGATCGCTGAAATTCTTCAGCACACCATCCAATTCATTATCTACCAACACAACTTTGAGCGCTGTCTAGTTCTACGGAACACTTTAGATCAACAGTTCCAGCTTGATCAATACGACGGCTACTATGAAGATAACTCGACGATCGCGTCCATTTCTCTCACTTGGCAGCATCCCGCATTTCAACCGCTTGCGACTGGTGCAGAGTTTCTCATCGGAATGCAGGATAGCCATGATTCTGCGATTCAGGAATTGAGGCATCAGATTGAGATCGATGAGTTTGTGGGCTTTGCGATCGGAGAACCGAACCATCCCCAATTTCTCATTTTTGCGGGAAATACTGGCGATCGAGCAAAATACCATTGCCGGATTCGGGCAAACGATGATGCCCTATTAGGATTAGTCAGCTTGATTCAAAGCGCCCAAGCGGCGATCGCTCAAGCAAATCTTTATACTCAAATTCGCGATCGTGCCTCAGCGCTTGAACAGACCCTACAAGAACTTCAGCAGGCTCAAACCCACCTAATTCAGAGCGAAAAAATGTCGAGCCTCGGTCAGCTAGTGGCAGGGGTCGCCCACGAAATCAACAATCCTGTCAGTTTTATCTATGGTAATGTTGCTCATGCCAGCGAGTATGCCAGCGATGTGATCGAACTCCTCAAACTTTACCAAACTTGCTGTCCTCAACCTGGCGCAATCATTCAAACTAAAGCAGAAGAGATTGATATTGATTTCTTGATTGAGGATCTGCCGAAACTACTGAATTCTATGAGAGTTGGAGCCGATCGCATCAAAGAAATTGTTGCCTCTCTGAAGACCTTTTCGCGCACGGATGAAACAGGCGCGAAAGCAGTTGACATTCATGCCGGAATTGATAGTACTTTGATGATTTTGCAGCATCGGATCAAAGCCACTCCCAAGCGAACGGCGATCGAAATTATCAAAGACTATGGCGATTTGCCGCTGATTGAGTGCTATGCAGGACAACTCAACCAAGTGTTTATGAATCTTCTCAGCAATGCGATCGATGCGCTAGAAGACCACTGCGAAGAGTCGCCTAGCTTTGCACCTCAAATCAAAATCCGCACGATCGTTGTGGATCAATCAGCCCAGATCAGCATCACTGACAATGGGACGGGCATTCCAGCTTCGATTCAGTCTCGTCTGTTTGATCCTTTCTTTACTACCAAGCCCGTCGGCAAAGGCACTGGAATGGGTCTTTCCATCAGCCATCAAATCGTCGCAGAGCGCCACAAAGGTCGATTGGAATGTATCTCTACACCACCAGAAGGGACAGAGTTTCGGGTTATTCTGCCGTTCATTGCTCGGATCGATGGGCAAGCCTAGATAAAATTCAGAAAGTCTTCTTCTCCGTAGAATGTCTGGTTGTTTTAACGATCACTTTGCCCATACTGAAAAAAGGGCAGCTTGACGCAATGAACGTTTTTTCAAAGCCTTCCTGCCCTCACTATTCACTGACTTAGGCGTTTTCCTTGTGAATGATCTAGGCTTAGAGCAACCCAAAATCTTAGTCGTAGATGATCATCCTTCAAGTCGGATGACTGCGGTAGCTTTGCTTTCTGTTGAAGGCTACGACGTGATCGAGGCAGAAAGCGGCGTGTCAGCTTTGGCACAACTGCAAGACATCAATCCTGACTTAATTTTGCTAGATGTGATGATGCCAGGAATGGATGGCTACGAAGTCTGCCATCGCCTCAAAGCAGACGAACACACGCGATTAACCCCAGTGGTGTTCATTACAGCCCTCAGCGATCGTCGATCGCGTTTACGCGGCATCGAAGCGGGTGGAGATGATTTTCTGACAAAACCATTTGATCAGTTGGAACTCTCCGCACGAGTGAGATCACTGATTCGCCAAAAACGACTCAACGAAGATTTAGACCACGCCGAAAAAGTATTGTTCTCGATCGCTCGCACGGTCGAAAGCCGCGATCCCAACACCGGAGATCACTGTGAGCGGTTGGTGATCCGAGGAAAAGCGTTTGGGGAGTATTTGGGATTGACGCGATC
>DATJEM010000283.1:0-9503 GCA_035496615.1 Leptolyngbya sp. | reverse complement strand
CATAAGGAATAGCAAGGCGATAAACGACCCACGCCAACAGCAACCCGACAAACGAGATCGCACTCGCAACCCAGAAGCCTTGCGGATCAGAAACGATCCCCGTGGTGGCTAGCTCTCTAGTCGTGACTAAGAGTGGAGTGACTGGATTAAGGTGAACGATCGTGCCAAACAGTCCTGTAGTAGGGAGTGGATAAACAACCGGGGTCAAAAACAACCAAAAT
The DNA here is from genome assembly GCA_035496615.1 of Leptolyngbya sp. Taxonomy (GTDB): domain Bacteria; phylum Cyanobacteriota; class Cyanobacteriia; order Leptolyngbyales; family Leptolyngbyaceae; genus Leptolyngbya. The sequence continues at coordinate 9,282 of DATJEM010000283.1, read as the reverse complement.
CCAGTAATTAGAGTCAGCGCTAGGGAAAAATCTTGCAGCATCACGCTGATCGGAGTCAGCAACAGTCCGATAAAGGTTCCGAGCATGACTAAATGAATCAATGCAACCGGGGCAATGAGCACATTCCAAGTGATTGGAATTTTGAACCAGAGAAACAATCCAATGATCAAAACGAGCTTGATTGAGAAATTGAAAAAGACTTCTCCCAATTTGGCAATGATCAGAGCTTCTCGCGGAAAGCTGATCTTTGTCATCAGTCCCTTAGCGCTGGAAACCGCCTGAATCGGTCCGTTCAATGCTTCTACAAAGGTCTGCCACAGGGTCATACTGAACATAATATAGGCTGGGTACGGCAAATCAACCTCCCCGATATTGACCACTCCGCTTGATTTTGCCAGTGTGAAACCTGCTGCCATCGCGATCGGAGGGAAAACCGCCCAGGCAATTCCCAAAAAAGACTGGCGATACTTGGCACTAATGTCCCGGATACAGAGTTGCCAAGCGAGTTCTCGACTGCTCAACAAGTCCTGCTTCATCTCCCGCAAAAGTTGCAGCGGACGGCGCAATCGGCTGTCAGGCGTATAGTGAGCGATCAGATGAGAGGAACGCGATCGAGGTAAAACTCCCCCGGAACGACGAGATCTGGATTTGCTCATAAAGATTAAATTAAGGATTAACTTGCTCCGTTGACTGCGCTGTCTATTTCATCATCAATGCTCGTGCTTTAAGCGACGGTGCTAATTCGTGAAGTGAAACTGGTTAATTTTGTCGTAACGAGGCATTCGTGCCTGTTGTCTGGTGAATTCGCCGACAGAAGTATTACCATCAGGGTGAATTACTCCCGTTGCTTGTTGCCAAAGCTCGCCGGGAGCCTGACTCAATTTATAGCGGTTTTGTCCGAGTTTTTGGACGTGGTACCACTTTGTTTGCTGACACTCGTCGCACCAGAATGCTTCTAGCCACTCACCTGAAAGTAAAACTGTAGTCTGGGTTGAGAACAGCAGCAGCGCATTACGGCGACCGACTCCACGCGCTTGAAGTTGCTCGGCGCGATCGACATAAAGCGAGAATTTTTTGCTAACGCTGTGCAAATCACAGTCGTGATGGGGGCAATAGATCGCCCGTCTTCTCGATCGTTTCCGATTTCGGTTACACCTTTTCTGCAATTCGACCTCCCTGAATGACTGTCCGAAGGTTACGGCGGAGAGACTGAGATCAGATTTGACCATCGAAGCCCACTCCATAGATCTAATTAGATCTGACGTTAAGTTTTTTAATCAAGCTATATAGAACTACGACCGTGGATACAGAGATCAGGAAGAAATAGATATGGCAGGTATAACTTAATCTTTAAGTTTTTTATGTGAAATTATAAGCCTGGAATGCTATGTAAATCAGCTTTGGGGCTATTTTCTAGCTCGATCGTAATATAGCTCTCTGATTTGAAAATCTAATCAATCAAACCCCTGATGATACTGAGCAGGTGCGGTTGGGAATTTACGAACAGTACGGAAGCAATTTTTAAAATCTAGCCGTGTTTGCACGGATACAGTTTAATGCCAAATTAATGCTAAAAATTGAACTCAACGAGTTTTGCTATCAATTTTCCAGTCTGGCTGAATAAAACATCAAGAGGTTGCGATCGCAATCATCAGCAAATCGCTGAATTCTCTTGTAGAAATACGGTTATCAGACGGAGGAACCTGCGTAAATTTGAGGATACCGTGAATCTTCAGGACAGATGTTTGTGCTGATGACAACTCAGCAAGTCGCCCGCAGGATGTAAAGACCGAGAATTTGCGGAAGAGTAGATCTAGTTGAATAGCAACAATGACTATGATTTTGGAAGGAGAAGCGAAAGGAGCAATCCTATTAGTGGATGACGATATTAATTTTGTGACGTTGATGTCTGGCTATCTTGCCTTTCAAGGCTACGCGGTGACGACAGCGGAAACGGGCAGCCAAGCGATCGAGCTATTGGGAGATGTGAAGCCAGATTTGATTATCTCTGATATTGTTATGCCCGAAATGAACGGATACAAGTTTGCCGAGACAGTCCGAAAGTCACCAGAGATCAATTGGATTCCGATTATTTTTCTATCGGCGCGGGATCAGAGTCACGATCGCATTAAAGGATTAGGGTCGGGCGCAACTGTTTATATGATCAAGCCGTTTGAATTGACGGAGTTGACAGCACAGATTGAATCAACGCTGCGATCGTCTCAACTGATGCAGCAAAACCGCATGAAACGAGCTGAATCTAAGATTGTCGTTCCGGATGGCGTGAGGTTGACCCATACTGAACTGACGGTGGCGCGACTTGTAGCACAGGGGTTGTCGAATCTAGAAATTGCTCAACGGCTGAATGCAAGTAAACGGACGATCGAGAGCCATATCAGTCATATGCTGAAAAAGACTCTGTTGAGCAATCGCACAGAACTATCTCGCTGGATCATTGAGAACAACATGGAATAAGTGACCCTTTAGCTTTTTAAATATTTCTTCCAAGCTTGGTAGCTTTTCCTCAGCCCTCTCAAAGGTAAAGCGGTGAGCAACTTGAACGATCGCCAGCCCCGCCAGACGATGAACTGGAGCCAGTCAGACCAAGTGAAAAATTGGCGATAGCTTCTCAACAAGCGTTGTACTCTTTTCTCACTGTTTCCGGCTGCCATATCAATCACGGTTTTCGTGCCTTGAATACGGCGATGGTTGCCCCAGGTTTGATCAACATAGCGAAGGTGAGCAACTTGCACAGCGCGAAGAATAAAATCGAGATCCATTGCGTAGTGATCCTCGATCGCGTATTCGCCAATCTGATTGTGCAGCGATCGATGGTAAAAATAAGCCGATGGATTACAAGGATAAGGATTGATGTTGAGTCCGAGAACCAAATCGACCAGTCTGAGCTTTGCGGGCTGGTTGAGGTCAATCAACTGTTCGTCATCATTCCAAATCTGACAGTTGCCGACTAAAAAGCCTGGTTCAGGCAGCGTTTTGAATTGCTCAATCACTTGGTTGAGGACATTTGGTTCGTAGTAGTCATCGACGTTGAGAAAAGTGATCACATTGCCGATCGCAAGTCTGATTCCTTTGTTCATCGCATCCGACTGACCTCGATCGGGTTCAGAAATCCAGCGGATGTGAGCATATCGCTGGGCATAGTCTTTTACGATGTCGATCGTGCGATCGCTCGAATTTCCGTCAATGATCAGGTGTTCAACTGCGGCACAATGTTGATCAATCACAGTTTGAAGACAGGCTGCGATGAATTTCTCTCCGTTATAAACGGGCGTGACAATGCTAATCATGACCTACAAAACTACCCTGATAGAGAATTCATACCATGTTGGGCTGTGAATTTAAAGTTGCTCGATCGCTTTCTGTAAGGTCTGTTCATGTTCTAGACGGGCGGCAACAAACTCTGGAGCAAAGTATCGAGTCGTGATCTCTATCCCGAAGCCAATAAAACTAGAAACATTAAATAGAAGTTTTAGTGATATAAAAGCGGAACTAACTGCAAATACACGAACATGAGAGCTTTTAGAATTCTGATGAAAGGCTTTTAGAAAGAAAATTTCAAACGGTAAAAAGAACAAATTAGGATCAGTGAGAATAATAATTTCTCTATACAAGTGAGATAGAATTTCCTTCAGGCGATAAATCTTGTTGAGATCATCTCTAGGATGTGGTTTGATCACTAAAACGCTATTGGGTAAAATCTCTTGAGATCTCAGAAATGATTGATACGCCTCAATTTCTTGCGACTGAGATAAGCGATCGCCTTCTGAGAAATTAGACGTGAGCAGAATTGACACAGGCGAATGCTCGATCGCGGTTTGAACGCCCGTTATTTGATTCAGATCGATCAAAGATGTGAACCGCTCGAATAATTCAAACAAATTAGAAGACTCTAGCTGTACGATCGGCATCGGCGGCGTTTCGCCCAAGATCTCAGGCAATACAAAATAGCCGACATCAAAGGGCAGTGAATAGAGTTTTGTTTTCAGCTTCAATCGCTCACGAATTCGATGCCAGAACGATCGCGCTTTCCACTTTGTCCAATCCACCAGTTGATCAGACGTTGGCGGCGGTGTGAAGGGGCGACGGACGACAGCGGAATGCTCTGAAAAATAAAGTCCAATGCCATCGCCATAACAAACCCGATAGGCGGACGAATAAGCGTCGATTAAAAGTTGATTGGTAAACTGCCAATTGCGACAGAGATAAAGTTCATCTGCATGATCCAACCCAATCCATTGATGCACAGTGTGATAGATGCGGTGTGGAGGGGTAGAGTCCAACTGATGTCCGATCGTATGCAGTTGATCTGGGGTGAGATAAACGATCGCTGTCCAATCATAGATCGATGCCATTTGCTGAATGAATGCGGCAAACTGATGATGCTGTCGTTCGGGCGCATAAAGTTCATAGATAACGAGATAGGTTTGATCAGGGAGGCTCTGTGATTGATCTCTATGAAACGATCGATCTCTGTGAAGCGATTGATCTCTGTGAAACATTGCGGATAGTGCAGCAATCAGTTGGATGCTTCCCTGACAAGTGATGATGCGCTTCATGGTTGCACGGGTAGAATGCGGAATAATTGATCTTGATAGATGGCTTGGACTGGGTAAGACTGCTGAATCTGCTGTTTGAGGTAGGTTAACGGTTTTAGAAGGTAGAGGTCGGACTGAGTTGGGATAGAGGGAACCTGCGGCTGAATCACAAGCTCAAACTTTGTTTCGGGTCGAAGGAGATGCCCGACCGCTAGAATATCACCGATCGTTCCTCCTCCTTCTTTAGAAATTTCGTTACTGATAATAATCGGGCTGTTCGATCGATTCACTAAGTTAGCAATGCTCTTATCTTGGCTCGTCTGATTTTGAAAAATTTGCGCTGAACAGGATAAAACCCCGATGGTCATTATTACAAACATTACCAACTTCCAGTGAGTCTGCTGGAGTCGATTGGAATGTCGCTCGATCTGAGTTGCAAGCAAGTGAGCAACCGCAAGCTGAATTCCTAAGTAGCAGGGAACAAAATACCGTCCGTTTGTCGATCGAAGTCCGCCCCAGATTAGATCAGGGATGACGAAACTAAAAAGCGAAGGTAAAATCAACATTAAAACAAAGAACCAAGCCCCTTTGAGTGGGGATTTGATCAAGGATCTGATCGCTAAGATAACGAGAAGCGCGATCGCGGCAGCAAAAACGAATTTTAGCGATCCTGTCAAATTTTCCTGAAGAAAGCCAAATTGCAAACTTGTCACCCAACTTGTGAGTAAAACCTGAATTGGAGTAGGTTGAAGCATCCACGCATTGTTTCTTTCGACCTGCGGTAAATGAGTCAATATAAAAAATAGCCACGGTAGACAGGTCAGCAATCCTAATAGAAAAGATTTCAGAAAGGAGCGCCTTTTGCGAGTATCTCTGGAACTTTGGAGAGTAAAAAAATAAAGGAAATGACCAATAGTAATAGGAATCGTTAACACAAAAGTATAGAAGGACAAGAAAATCGATAAGCTGTATAAAATCCAGGCGTTTTTTGTTTGGAGTCGTATTGCTCTTAGCAACGCGGCAGACATCACTAATAGAGTCACTGTCCACAGCGCATATTCTCGAACTTCCTGAGCATAATGTAAATGAAAAGGTGAAACTGCTACTAGCATCATTGCGATCCATCCGGTTAGAGGTTGGGCAAATAGTTCAATGCACAACCAATACAACGCAGGAAAAACCAGTAAGCTCATCAATGCAGAAAGCGATCGCATGACAGCAACATCACTGCCAAACCAAATCATCCAGATTCGCGCGATCGCATAATACAGGGGTGTACGGTGCGACTCTTCCGTCACCAACGAGCGGATCATATCGAGTCCCGTTTTCTCTGGGACAATTTGCTGAAATTTGAGCAGTTCTGAGCGATCGATCAGCCGACCATCAAAAATCTGTGCGGTCATTTCAGCGATTGTGTGTCCCGATGATCTTAAAAGGGTATAGGTTTCGTCATGCCAATAAGGGCGTTCTGCTAGAAATGCAAATCGAAAAGCGATCCCTAGCACTAGCACAACTACAAACAGGCATCTGAAAGTACTCTCTAGGCGATTCCAAGATTGAATGAGTTTCGTGTTCATGAAGGGGTGTGACGATGCAGCAAAGCGCGAATCGAGCGCAGGAAACGCACGATCGCGAAATTCTTTATCTGCTGTTGTATCACTTTCGCGGAAGAAATGTGGTTTACCGATAGATTTTTCATGGAATCAATATGCTTAATTTCTGCTTCAGGTAGGATTTTTTGATAGATCAGCCCGTGTTGATTGAGTGCTAGTTGATAGTTTTGTTGGAATAGCTCTATTGATAGCTGAATCGGTGTACAGTGATGTTGTTCAAGGTACTGATTCAATCGCTGAATTGTAGTAAAACGAGGTTGGACAATCATCAAAAATCCTTGAGGCTTGAGCAAAGCAACACAGTCTTGAATCTCTTGCTGGAGTGTCTTAAATGGGTGAGTTCCATCTAACACCACAATCCCAAAATTTGAATGAGTCGGCAAGCGAGATGGCGAATTAATGCTGGGTTGAGGATCAGTCGGTGTGAACGGTGAAAGCAAATTGGGTTCGACGATATAAGTTGCCTGCGATCGCGGTAAATCAGCCAGATCTGAAACAATTTCAGGGCAAACTTTCCAGCAAAGTATCTCTAAGGTTGTATTGAGGCGATGAAGTTCTTGAATCAGTTCATAGAGCTTGATTCGCGGGGCTAGTTTGAAGGAGTGAGATCGTCGATCGTGCTGTCGCTCAAAGGGGGGTTCAATCTCATGATCAAAGATATAACGATATAGTTTCTGTTGAGTGGCTTGAGGTGAGTAGTGATCCCAAAATTTTTGATGCCCTGTAGCGGCAATTTGGGCAGCTTGTTCGGGATGCGCTAAATAAAACTGGGTTTTTTCAATCAGTTCAGATTTGCTACCATAGCATTCGAGGTGAATACCTTCTTGAAAAAGTTCAAACAAACCTGTTTGTGGGCGAATGCGATCGGTAAGCAAAAATCCTCCCGCCATCAGCACTTCAAACACCCGCCGATTTAGATCTCCATTTAGGCTTGTATTCATCACAATCTGCGCTTTTGTGTAATCTTTCAGGGATTCAATGTATGTTTTTGTTTGAACATCAAGACTAGGGAGCCAAGCTAAAACGCGATCGCGATAGCAATGTAGCTCTGACTTTGATCCGCGAAAAATCACATCGTAAGATTTCTCACTAGGCGGCGGAATGTAAGGATCAAGCACGATCGATGCAGGCAACCAAAACACATTGTTCAAGCCTGATTCAGCAAAAAAATGTAAGTGCTGCGGACTTTGATACGTCCAATGATAGTCACAGTTCAATTTTCGGCAGTATTGCACCATCTGACTCAACCCCCCATCTCCCAGATGAAAAGTATCACCCAGCTTCATCACTACAGGACAATTAAGCTTTTCAAGTCCGCGAGGCTGAAAAGACATCACTCGCGCCGATAAGTGAACCAGATCAGGCTGAAAATCTGCTGGAAGCTGTTTGAGAACTTGTCGAACTTCAAAAGAACTATCGGAGATCGCGATCGCGCAGCCTGCTTCAACCGCTTCAATGGGCGGATTTGGACAAGCAATAATCCGAGAGGGACAGCTTTGGGTAAGGTCAAACTCCGAAATCGGAACAGGTTTAGGGCGCAGAATCAGTTCTTTGGGGATGAGCATTCGATCAAATGCGATGTTGGATAAAATAGAAATAAATTAACATCAACTTAACCGCTTTGTGTCGTTTGGAAAGATTAGCACAACGAGCGATCGAAAAGAATGTTTCAAACTCTTGCTGCGTCGGGTGAGGAATCGATCGAAACTCTAAATCGGCAGCTTGATCTAGGGTTTCAGAATATTCAAATTTACTCATCCAAAACTTGAATAAACGCTCGATCGCGTGATCATATTGTTGAAAATATTCGGGCGGCTTCGCTTTAGATAATCCATAAAATCCGTTGTTTCCATGAACTCGATATTTCACCAAAGGTAGATTGAGATAGAACTTGTGAGCATTCGCGATCGAAGCCCCATAGACTAAACAATCATCTGCCCGAATTCGCCAATCTTCCAAATAAGGAATTGGAAAGATCCGATCGAGGATAGACCGCTTCATTGAAACGGTAGAAGTGCGATGTCCGATCCAAGTTCTTCGATATAGGGTACTAATTTTTGAGTAGCCCAGATCGCGAGTTCGATCGTAACAAGTTGCAATCCGTTCTTCATTGCCAAATAGCTCTGCGCTGGTAAATAAAAAATCGCAATTAGGATGTTTTTGATAAAACTCCAAAGCGGTTTCAATATACGTATTTTGGTACAAATCATCTGCATCTAGAAAAAAGATAATGTCTCCAGTTGATTGCTCAAATCCAGCCTGAAATGCAGCAAGTTGTCCTTCATTGCTATTCTTCAAAACAAGCTTAAGATGTGAGAATCGATCGCGTAATATTTCAGCCGATTGATCGGATGAGCCATCGTCAACCACAATAATTTCGTCAGCCGAAATCGACTGATCGATCGCGCTCTCGATCGCATCAATCACATATTTCTGATAGTTATAGTTGTTAATAATAATCGAAGTTCTCATCTCAATCGCGATCAGCGGCAGACGTATCATAGGTCATACAATTCGCGCTTCTCAAGCTATCATCAAAATTCATTATTAGCTTTTCCATGTTCCAGACGACTCGGCGACGATTGGCACTTTGGTACACGACAGTGACAGCAGTATTGTTATTGGTGTTTGCAAGTGGATTTTTTTTCTATGTTCGATCGACCTTAATCGAGCGGATTGACGATACATTAAACCATGTCTCAGAAGTGGTTCAGCGATCGTTGGTAATTCAAGCGATCGGCGATCAGGTTAGCGTCAACGTTGAAGCGAGTTTCCGCGACAATTCGATCTCACTCGAAGATGATCACATTGATCTAGAATGGTTCGATCCAAACGGCAATCAGCTTTGGTCAACCTTTGCCGAACCGCTTTCCGTGCCAATACATCTCAATCCCGATGGCGAAACGGTTCACGTCTCAGACACACAGCTTTTGCGCCAAGTGACAGAGCGGATTCAGATTGGGCGGCGAGTCTTAGGCTACTTACGAGTCAGCCATCCCTGGTTTGAAGTGACAAAACCCATTCGGCAACTCATTCTAGATCTGACGATCGGAACAATCACCATGATTGGAATTGTCGCCGCGATCGGCTGGTTTCTTTCAGGTCTGGCAATG
>DATJEM010000282.1:0-4883 GCA_035496615.1 Leptolyngbya sp. | reverse complement strand
TAGCGAAATTTCGGATAATAGATTGCTCCAAATATCGGATTCTTTTGAATTGAAAAGGCAGTATTTCGGCTCAAATCTAATGCTGCTGGAACATAAAATTGAGCAAATGCTAATCGCCCTTGCCGTTCACATAATACCTGAGCATCAAAATCAACTCGATCGGCAATGTAAACGACCAAAATCGCGTTTCCAGATTGAAATCCTCGCATGAGAGCAGACCGATTGAGCCGCTTTGACTCCGAAATCAGTCGATCGCGATCGCCCAAAATCATTTCTGCCGAAAGCGTTGTGACTCGCTGAACAAAAACCGTGTAGTTGATAAACGTTAGCAAACAGTCCCAGTAGAACGATCGACGACCCGCAATCAAGCTTTCATCCTCTGCTTGCAAGATTTTGAAATCCATTCGTTCTAATTCAGCTTTCTGAGCGACGAGAGCCTGATCCAACGCCATAATTTTCGTCTCCAATTGATGTGTTCGATGTGATACGCGCAAAGGGGTAGATTGAAATTTATGGTTCGATCGCAATTTTTCGATCGCAATTTCAATTTATGGTTCGCAATTTTTCGATCGCCATTCAGCGACCGAGAACGGTAAAATTTGGGCGAGATATCAGAAGAGTTTTGCTGTGAATTTAAAGTATGCGTTAGTGCATGAGTGGCTGACTCCCAAAGCAACAGGCGGATCAGAACTCGTGGTTCAGGAGATCTTAAAACACATTGATGCTGATTTATACGCACTGATCGATTTTGAGTCCGGCAATCCAGAAAGCTATTTGTACCAGCGAAAAATTGGCACGACATTCTTACAGAATTTTCCATTTGCAAAGAATGGAGTTCAGAAATATTTGCCATTTTTACCGATCGCGATCGAACAACTCGATCTACACGAGTACGACATTATCCTTTCGTCATATCATGCGGTTGCCAAAGGCGTTTTAACTTCGCCAAACCAACTGCATATCTGTTATTGCCACGCTCCAATGCGCTATGCCTGGGACATGACCTTTGACTATCTCCGAAACAGTCGTGCAGGACGTGGAATTCCTGGAATCTTCACCCGCTATCTCCTGCATCGGCTCAGACAGTGGGATGTGATTTCAGCGAATCGCGTTGATTATTTCATCGCCAATTCTCATCACACAGCGCGAAGAATTTGGCGGTGTTATCGTCGTCCTGCTGAAGTAATTTATCCGCCTGTAAACGTCGATCGATTTGCATTTGAGCCGCAAAAACAAGACTTTTATCTCACTGTTTCACGTCTAGTTGGCTATAAAAAGATATCGCTAATTGTTCATACATTCAATCAGTTAAATCTTCCCTTAGTTGTGATTGGCAGTGGCGCAGAACTCCAACACATTCAAAAAATCGCTAAACCGAACATCAAAGTTTTGGGATGGCAACCCGATCGGGTTGTAGAACAATATATGAAGCAAGCAAAAGCATTTGTCTACGCCGCTTATGAAGATTTTGGCATTGCTCCCGTGGAGGCACAAGCTTGCGGAACCCCTGTTATTGCCTACGGTGCAGGCGGAACGCTAGAAACTGTGAGAGACTTACGAAAATATCAATCGCAAGGAACCGGAATTCTGTTTCCAACCCAAACAGAAACCGCGATCGCACAAGCCGTTCACGAATTTGAACAATATCGCTCGATCTTTCAGCCCGAAATCGCTCGATCTCATGCGCTCACCTTTCATCCTGATATTTTCAAACAGCGATATCTCGCTTTCATCGATCGAGCCTATCGCGATTTTCAAACCGGAACGCGATCGTGCCCGTTTGACTCGATTTCAAAGTAAGATGCCAAGTTAGACACAATTCGTTAAAAATACTCGCCAACTGGGGAGCAAATCTCACGCGAAACGAGTCCATGGCTTTATGATCAGGATTGTGTGTGGTGTGGAATAGTAAGGAGTAAGATGACTGCCGATAGCCAATTCATTCCCGGCAAGCGGATTCGGTCGATCTTCAAGCGCGGCAAACCGTTTATTCTCAACACTTGGGATGCGCTTGATGGCGATCTTGCCAAACGCCTTTTCGATATTGCGTTCTCGCTCTCCGTTCTCATTCTCTTCTCTCCCGTCTATCTAATCCTGGCGCTGTTAATCGCCCTGAGTTCCCCAGGTCCGATTTTCTTTGTCCAAGAACGGGTCGGAAAGAACTTTAGACGGTTTGGGTGTATCAAATTCAGAACGATGGTGAGAAACGCGGACGAAATGCTGATCGATTTGATCAACGCTTCACCCCAAATGCGTCAGGAATTCGAGGACAACTTTAAGCTGAAGTACGATCCCCGCATTACTTGGATCGGTCGCTTCTTGCGGATTACAAGCTTAGATGAGTTTCCGCAATTCTGGAACGTACTGATGGGAGATATGAGCGTGGTTGGACCTCGCCCCCTCGTCGTCGAAGAACTCCCCAAATATGGCGCTCACATCGAAAGTATCCTTACCATCCGCCCTGGTATCACGGGGTTATGGCAAGTTTCGGGGCGAAATGACATCCCTTACCCTCAGCGCATCCGAATTGATGTGTACTATGCCAGCTTCCGCAATTTCTGGTTAGATTTGTGGATCATTGTCAAGACAATCAACGTGGTCATCTTTCCTAAAAATAATGGAGCTTACTAAACGATCTTGATTTGCGCTCTGTCCTCAATTTGAATCTTTGACCAACATTTGCCCACGATCCGGATACCTCCAGCTACCGTCGTAAGGGTTAGAGGTTTGAACAGACGACGATCGCGCTTCCGTAAAAAAGCGGTGGCGCTCCAGGATTTGCAACTCTAACTTTGGCAAATCTTTTTCTCCATTCATCGCTTCTTGACACGAGTACCCGTCTTTTTGGAGTAAGGTCAAGTGTTATTTGGGCTGAGCTTAGGGCTAACTAGGTACAGCTTGTTTCATGTGCCTGAAATAGCATTTAATGAAGCAACTCAGAATTGAGAAGTGTCCGACGATTTCTGTAATTGTAGGTTGAGGAAAGTAAAGAATGACGCAACGTAAACGCGCACTGTTGACGGGTATCACGGGTCAAGATGGTTCTTACTTAGGAGAATTATTACTAGAACAAGGCTACGAAGTTCACGGAATTATTCGCCGTACCTCGACTTTCAACACCGATCGAATTGATCACATCTACGAAGACCCGCACGTTGAAGGCGCGAGGTTGTTCTTACACTACGGCGATCTCACTGACGGAACGACGCTTCGCCGCATTCTTGAAGAAGTCCAGCCCGCAGAAATCTATAATTTGGGCGCGCAATCTCACGTTCGGGTCAGTTTCGATGCGCCAGAATACACCGCTGATGCTGTCGGAATGGGCGCACTGCGAATCCTCGAAGCGGCTCGCGACTACCAACAACGCACCGGAGCAGAGCTTCGCTACTATCAAGCGGGTTCTTCTGAAATGTACGGAAAAGTACAGGCGGTTCCTCAGACCGAAGACACGCCATTTTACCCCCGCAGTCCCTACGCTTGTGCAAAAGTGTTTGCACATTGGCAAACGGTGAACTATCGCGAATCCTACGATATGTTCGCGTGCAACGGGATTCTGTTTAATCACGAGTCTCCTCGACGAGGTGAAACGTTTGTGACTCGTAAAATCACTCGCGCTGTGGCTCAGATTGTGGCAGGCAGGCAGAAGAAGCTCTACATGGGTAACTTGGACTCAAAACGCGACTGGGGCTACGCGAAAGATTACGTCCGGGCAATGTGGTTGATGCTGCAACAAGATCAGCCCGATGATTATGTCGTGGCAACCGGGGAAACCCATTCTGTCCATGAGTTTCTGGATATCGCATTTGGGCGAGTTAACCTCGACTGGAAGAACTATGTTGAATTCGACGAGCGGTATTTGCGTCCGGCAGAGGTCGATTTATTGATTGGTGATCCCGCCAAAGTGAAGAAGCTGCTGAAGTGGGAACCTTCTGTAACATTTGAAGAGTTGGTGCATTTGATGGTGGATGCTGATCTACACGCAGCGGGAGTTAGCCCTGCCGGGAACGGGCAACCCAAAGTCGCGGATTACGCCACTATTCGTCAGCGTTTAACTGGGGTGTCCTTCTAGGAAACTTATACAGCACGAAGTCATGACCTCAACAACATTAAATCTTCAGAATCAGCGCATTCTGGTAACAGGTGGAGCGGGCTTCTTGGGTCGTCAAGTGGTGCGCCAACTGTGTGAAGCCGGGGCAGATCTAGAAAAAATTACGGTGCCTCGATCGTACGATCTCGATCTCCGCAAAATGGAGAATTGTCAACGCGCAGTCGATCAGCAAGATGTTGTGATTCACCTAGCGGCTCACGTCGGCGGCATTGGGCTAAACCGCGAGAAACCTGCTGAGTTGTTTTATGACAACTTGATGATGGGAACGCAGTTGATTCATGCTGCTTACGAAGCGGGTGTACAGAAATTCGTCTGTGCGGGAACGATTTGCGCCTATCCCAAATTCACGCCTGTTCCGTTCAAAGAAGACGACATTTGGAATGGCTATCCGGAAGAAACGAATGCGCCTTATGGCATCGCGAAGAAAGCGCTTTTGGTGCAGCTTCAGTCTTATCGTCAGCAGTATGGGTTTGACGGCATCTATTTGTTGCCCGTCAATTTGTATGGCCCTGAAGATAATTTCGATCCGAGTAGTTCTCATGTGATTCCGGCGCTGATTCGGAAGGTGTATGAGGCGCAAAAGCAAGGATTGTCCAAGCTCCCGGTCTGGGGCGATGGTAGTCCGACCCGCGAGTTCTTGTATGTAGATGATGCGGCGCGAGGGATTGCGATCGCAACTCAAAAATACAGCGATGCCGATCCGGTGAATTTGGGCACAGGTGAGGAAATCTCAATTCGTAATCTGATCACACTGCTGTGCGATTTGATGGAGTTC
>DATJEM010000281.1:0-4565 GCA_035496615.1 Leptolyngbya sp. | reverse complement strand
GATCGTTGCAGGAGTCAGCGGACAATTTTTTCTCAAATCAGGCGCATTGAAATTAGGACAAGTGACCGCTAGCAACGCAGTCAGTCATCTGATTGGTATCGCCACAACGCCGGAATTGGTCGTCGGACTCTGTTGCTATGGAGTCGGCGCAGTGATGTACATTTTGTTGCTGACTCGTGTGCCGCTCAGTGTGATTGCTCCAGCAGTCGCGTTGCAGTATGTGTTCTCGGTGATGCTAGGAAAGTTTGTATTTAATGAACCCATTCCAGTTTTGCGATTCGTGGGACTAGGCTTAATTATTTGTGGCGTTGTTTTGCTGATGGCGAAAAAATAGGCGCTATCGATACTGCTTCAGAATTGCGGCAGTTTGGGAAGCGGTTGTTTGCCAGCTAAAGTGTTGAACCCGATCGAGTCCTTTTCGTCGAAGCTGCGCCCGCAGTTGAGGGTCTATCGCGATCGCCTTCATCGCATCTGCAATCTCATTCTCATGGTAAGGATTGACTAGTAGAGCAGCATCGCCCGCAACTTCAGGCAGTGAAGATAGATTTGAGGTGATCACTGGAGTTCCGCACGCCATCGCTTCAAGCACAGGCAAACCAAATCCTTCCCAGAGACTTGGAAACACGAGCGCGATCGCTTGATTGATCAAGGTGGGCAATTCGGAGTAGGGAACATAGCTGAGAAATTTAACTCGATCGCTGATTCCGAGCGCTGCCGCTTGTGCAATTAGCGTCGGTGTAAATCGCGGATCGGGTGAACCTGCAATCCAGAATTCATTCTCTTTTGAACTCTGAGAAAAAGCAGCCAGCGATCGAACAATATTTTTGTAGGCATCATGTCTGCCAACATAAAGAAAATAATTTTTGGTGGGCAGATTCAGAAATCTGAAATGCTGCTCGTCGTAAGCGAGGGGAACAACGGTGATTTTGCTGGGGGAGATTTTATAGAACTCGATCGCGTCTTTCGCTGTCGATTCTGAGTCACTTAAAATATGTTCAGCTTGATTCAGCACATGAGGAACATAGTAGTTGTAATACTGAGTTAAAGGTGATGTAAGACGCGGAAACCGAAGCGGAATGAAATCATGTAAAGTTATGATATATCGACATTTTGTAAAAATTGGAGCTTCGGGAATTGGCGAAAAAATCAGATCACTTTGAAGCTCACGATAGATTTCAGGTAGCCTAAATTGCGTCCACTTTAATCGATTGAAATGCCCTTTTGTCCCCTGATCAGGAGTTAGCTGATCCGAAATTCGATAACAGCGATAGCGATCAAACACTTGGCTGCTTAATAAGACTGGAGAAAGCGAATGTAAGCCAGGCAGCAAGTTTTTTGCATACACTGTATGTCCCGTTGGTTTCGATGCTAAGAATGCGAGATTGATCAACATCACAAAATCGATCGATAGGCGCTTAAGGTTTCTTTTGCTGTTCTTTCCCAAGAATACAACTTAGCTTGTTCTTTGCCTTTTTGGATCAGATGATCGCGAAATTGTCGATCGCAAATCACTTGCAAAATTGCTTCACCTAACGGCTCGATCTCAGTCGGGTCAACTAAAACTGCTGCATCTCCCACAATTTCTGGCAGCGATGAAGTATTACTGGTTACAGTAGGTGCGCCTAACGTCATTGCTTCTAACACGGGCATTCCAAATCCTTCGTAGTGAGATGGATACACAAAGACATCCGCATTTTGATAAAACTGAGCAACTTGGGCATCAGGAAGATAGCTTAGATGATGAATCGAAGTTTGGTACTGCGATCGAGCAATTTGCTCAAAAATCGGTTTGTAAAGCCAGCCTTTTTGCCCAATCAAAATTAAATCATGCTCGATTTGATAATTTCGCTTCAAATATTCAAATGCTGAGATTAACGACTTGATGTTTTTGCGGGGTTCGATCGTGCTTACAAATAGAATGTACGGCTTAGAATGTTCTAATTTGAGCCTAGGCTGATCGATTAAATATCGGCTTGCTAAATGGGTGACTTGGACTCGATCGGATTCAACTCCCAAGTATTCAATGATATCTTGTTTAGAACTATGGGAAATTGTCAGAATTAAGTCTGTCCATTGCAGGCATTTTTTCAATCGATTTGTGTAGGCTCTAACCGTCGAATTTACATATTCAGGATATTTAACAAAAGTAAGGTCGTAAATCGTAATCACTTTGCGGCTCTTACGGAGTGGAAGAATCGTATAGTTTGTACCGTGAACAATATCAGAATGTTGAAAATAGCGTTCTAACTGATTAGAAAATAAGAACGGAAATTCAATGAATAAATTAGAAGCTCGTACCGGAAACGGGAATAAATTTAAATTAGAATGCCGTTGTAAATAGTCTGGAAAAGCTAAATTTCTTCTAAGCCAATTCTTCAGACCGGGTTGATAAATTAGCTCCAGATCAAACCCTTCGCTCGGTTGCAAAGCTGTTAAACCCTGAATCAGATTTGCAACATAAAGCCCAATTCCGCTTGGTTGTGGCATCCAGGCTGTGACATCGATCGCGATTTTCATGCCTCACTCAGTTGCTTCAGATCTTGGTCTACCATCAGTTCAACTAATTGCTTAAAGGAGTACTGCGGCTCCCAATTTAGCTGACGGCGAATTTTATCGATCGATCCGACCAACTGCACTTCTTCATCCGGTCGATAAAAATTTGGATCAACCGAAACATATTGCTTCCAATCCAGTCCCACACAATCGAACGCTGTCTGCACTAAGTCCCGGACTGAGTGCGTTTCGCCACTTGCAATGATGTAATCATCTGGCTGTTCCTGCTGTAACATCATCCACATTGCCCGGACTGCATCTTTGGCGTAGCACCAGTCTCGCTTTGCATCCAGATTTCCAAGCTTCAATTCTTTCGACAATCCCATTTTGATTAGTGCTGCGCCATTGGTGATTTTACGGAACACGAATTCCGTTCCCCGACGTGGCGATTCGTGCGTATAAGTTATGCCACAGCAGCCATACAATCCATACTGTTGCCGGTAGTTGATCGTCATCCATTGAGCGTACGCTTTCGCAGCGCCGTAAGGATTGCGGGGTCGAAACGCTGTTCGTTCCGTTTGTGGCGACTCATCTGGTTGTCCAAAAACTTCACTACTTGAGGCTTGGTAGAATCGTGCATCCGATTTGCAGCGGCGAATCGATTCTAGCAGTCGAGAAACTCCCAAAGCGGTGTATTCCGCAGTTAAAGCGGGCTGCGTCCAGGAAAGTGGTACATAGCTTTGAGATGCCAAATTGTAAATTTCGTCTGGTTGAGCGTAAGAGATCACATCCATCAGTGAACATTGATCCAGCAAATCGCCCGACAAAATTTCGACGGTGCCGGATAAATGACGAATTCGATCGACATTTCCTGAACTCGATCGTCTGACTAGCCCGAAAACGTGATAGCCCTGTTCGAGCAAGAGTTCTGCAAGATACGATCCATCTTGTCCAGTGAGTCCGGTGATCAGTGCTTTTTTCACAATATCTTTCTACATGAATAGTTGCCTTGAATCCGCGTCCTGTGAAGTTGATTTCGGCGCGATCTCGCTCATGAATCGGTCGGCAATGATTCGCCAATCGTACTGTTGCTGAACTCGCTCCTGTGCCGCTTTGATTCGCGCCAATTGCGCCTCTGGAGACTCAGATTGCAGTGACGCGATCGCGACCCCGAATTGCTCCGGTTCCGCGACGATACAGTGTTTACCGTGTTCCACTCCAAGTCCCCGAATTCCGGTAGGAGTTGAAATGACGGGGATGCCTGCCGCGAAGTACTCTAACATCTTTAAGTTCGTTCCTGAACCAAATGTGACTGGATTGAGCGCAACGTCGGCAATTTCCAGCACGATCGCTTTTGTGTTTTCGTCTACCTCGCCCAAAAATCCTACATTTGTCGGACATTTCCGCTCTTGAAATGCCCATCCGACACTGCCAACTACTAGAAAATTAACGCTGGATGAGGACTCCGCGATTTTGCAAATCGTTTCAACTGCTTTGAGATTTGGTTCATGCCAACTGCCCAGAAAAAACGCAGTAAAACTATTCTCAAGTCCCAGCTTTTCTTTCTTCGATCGACGCTTTTCTAAAGAGATAAATTCGATCGCGTCAGTGTCTACTCCGTTTGGCACTTCAATGAACTTCTCAGGATCAATCTTATAAATTTGGTTTAATAAATCTGCATCATCCTGTGAGCAAGTCATGATTAGCTCACTTGCTTTGCAGCATTCTAATTCAACTTTCCGAATCGATTCTAGAAGTTTTCTGCTCGCTGCATTATCGGGCAAGACTTTGGACTTTAAATCGATTTCGACATCTTGTGCTTCATACCAAATTGGTTTTTGAGTCAGAGAGCGAACTGCTGGAAATAGATACGGATGGCAGACAATCACAAAGTCTGAAGACTCGATCGAAGTTTTCAATGCTTCTAAATATTCTGGAGTGAAATGAACCAAATCCGGCATCACAATATCGGTGATCGGGACTCTAACTTCTTTCTCGATTTCTTGTTCATGATGCTGATGCTTCGCTGACTTCGGAATCCGAATCTCAAAGACATTCTCAGCAATTTCACC
>DATJEM010000280.1:0-5196 GCA_035496615.1 Leptolyngbya sp. | reverse complement strand
ACCAGATTAAACCCTTTGAAATTCGCTTTTCTCACCATTGGTAGAGATGTAAATCGGAATAGATATGAGAGTCTGTTATAGCAGTAGCATCCCGTTTCGAGATCTTGCTTTTTGCAAAGTTTGAGAGGGATGATATCGCCGCCTGTCTGTTACATCAGTGCAGAAAGCTGTCGAAGCTGAAACGCATCTCCAAGATTCTTTTCCGATTCGGAGATGACGATTTGAGCAGGCTTATATTCTGAAAACTTCCTCAGGAACGCGCTGATCTACCCCAAATTCGGAAGGAGTTTTAAGACCAACCCATTCATATTTAATCGCAAAACATTCAGATTAAAAACACTCATTGCTGGCTTAAGTTTTCACTTTAATTTTGAACTACTTAACTGAGCGTCTCTCTCATCTTTGATCGCGTAAAACTACCTCGACATAACATCACTATGAACGAACAAAGCAACAGTTCTCACACAGAAGCCCTCTCTCGTGATATGGACTTTGCAATGGACGTTGCTGAGTTAGATTCAGTAGACTCTTTGCAATTAGAAGCCGACTTCGCCGACAGCACCCCGATCGAAATTGAGCCTGACTTAATGGAACTCACTTCGGTCAGAGCGGGCATTCAATCCTCTGGCGACAATTCCGAAGAAACCGAAATCGACCAAATGGCATCCGCTCGATCGGCAGGCTATAACAAAACCGTCGCTGATGATGCCGTAGGGGCATTCTTCAAGGAAATGGCGCGCTATCCGCTGCTCAAGGCGGACGAAGAAGTCGAACTTGCCCGTCGCGTCCAATACTTAGTTGAAGTCGATGAAGCGCAACGTAAGCTATTTCAAGAGTTAGGCAACCTCCCGACTAGAGCGCAATTGGCTGAACGCATGGGCATGAACGAGCGACAGTTGGAACACCGTTTACACCGCAGCCGCGTCGCCAAGCGCAAAATGATTCGATCGAACCTCCGTTTAGTCGTATCGATCGCCAAACGTTATCTCAATCGCGGTGTCCCCTTCCTGGATCTGATTCAAGAAGGCGCACTCGGACTGAATCGGGCAACCGAAAAGTTTGATCCCGACAAAGGCTATAAGTTCTCAACCTATGCGTACTGGTGGATTCGACAGGGAATCACCCGCACGATCGCCAACGATGCCCGCACGATTCGCTTACCGATTCACATCGTTGAGAAGCTGAATAAACTCAAAAAAGCGCACCGTGAACTAAAGCGCGATTTGGGACGCAATCCGACCGAAGCCGAACTCGCTCAATCTTTGGAACTGACGGTTGAGCAGTTACATCATCTGCAACAAGTTCGTCGTCAATCCCTATCGCTCAATCACCGAGTCGGGAAAGGCGAAGATACTGAGTTGATGGACTTGCTCGAAGACGGTGATACTCAATCACCCGAATCGCAGATGAGCGAAACCATGCTGCGCCAGGAAATTTGGGATGTCCTCGGCAACGTTTTAACCGAGCGGGAGAAAGATATTATTTCTCTACGCTATGGTTTGACGACGAGCAAGCCTTGCACGCTCGAAGAAGTCGGCGGAATGTTCAATCTTTCGCGTGAACGAGTCCGCCAGATTCAAAGCAAAGCGATGCGAAAACTGCGGCGACCCCAAATTGCAGAACGCTTAAAAGGCTGGCTGGGCTAGTTAATTTTTGAATTCTGGGGTATGAGTTATTGAAACTTGTATCTCAGACTTCAATGGTTGAAATCCGTTCTGCTACTCCCGCTGATGTTCCTGCCATCTTTTCGCTAATTCAGGCGCTCGCCGAATACGAAAAACTTTCCGATCAAGTTACAGGCTCGATCGACCACCTTCATTCCCATTTGTTTGGCGAGAAACCTTTCGTCGAAGCGATCGTTGCCGTGATTGAATCTAAACCGATCGCTTTTGCCCTATTTCTACACAACTATTCAACATTCCTTACAAAGCCCGGAATTTATCTTGAAGATCTGTTTGTCCTCCCCGAATACCGAGGGCAGGGGATCGGCAAAGCCATTCTGACGCAACTCGCTCAAACCGCTGTAGAGCGCGACTGTGGGCGGCTCGAATGGTGCGTGTTGGACTGGAACGAAAGCGCGATCGGTTTCTATCAACGCATGGGCGCGACGGTGCTGCCGGACTGGCGAATCTGCCGCGTCACGGGAGAGGCTTTGGTGGGGATGGCAGCGATCGCATCAATCGAATCATAAGATCGAAAGATCGAATCATAAGTATGAGAAAATTCTCTGTAAGCTCTTGGAGGACACCATCATGTCAATTTGGGTAAACGAACAAGTTGATCCTTCCGGATTGATGTATGCCTGTATCGCTTGCTGTGATGAAACGCAAGCGAATGAATGCCACCAATCATTTGAAGCTCATCTCACCGACAAACAGAAACAAGAGGGGTGGATCGCCAGAATTCGCACAGTTGCCTCCTGGGACGAAGTTCCGGTAAATTCACTCAAACTCGATTGAGACTCTACCGTTTTCTGAATCATCCTTTACCCTATAAGCAAAGCGTGAATTCCGAAAACTATGTACGTCTTAATTGGGGGAGCGGGTTTAATTGGTCTGAATTTGGCTCAACGCCTGATCAATTTAGGGCATACCGTTGCGGTGATTGATGTTGATTCGGCTGCCTGTCATTATGCGCGTGAGCAGTTGGGCGTAATAGCGTTTGAAGGCAGTGCAGTGAGTACGGAAGTGCTGCTCGAATCAGGAATCCGCAAAGCTGATGCGATCGCGGCAGTTCTCCGACAGGATGCGCTCAACCTCGCAATGGTGACGCTGGCAAAACATTACGGCGTGCCGAATATTCTAGTGAGAATGCGGCACAAAGATTTTGCGGAACCGTATCGCTTCGCGGGGGCAACTCATGTGATTAACGCGATCGAACTTGCCGTTTCGACCATGGTAAATGTGATCGAATATCCCGAAGTCGAGTCGATGATGCACTTTGAACAAGGACAGATCGAAGTCTTCAAACTCTCGATTCCCGCCGTGTGTAATGTCGTCGGTCGCAGCGTGGCAGAGGTGGCGCAAGATCCTCGATTTCCGCGTGGCTCATTGATCATTGGGTATCAGCCTTACGCTCATATGGACTTGTCTATTCCGAACGGCAGCACGATTTTGGAACCGGGTTCTACGGTCTTAATGGTGACAAAACCCGGTTTCATGCACGCGGTGATTGATTTTATGCAAAAGCGCACCTAACTACTGGATCGCTTTCATCAGAAATTCAGCAATTTCAATCAGTTCCGACTTATTGAAAACTTCCAACAGCACGCGGGCTGCGGCTCTCGGCTCTAAAGGGACTGAAACCTGCTGTTTCGTGGCAGCAGCAGCAAGCGGGGCGGCAGGCTGAGTCGTGGGCGGATTGATCAATTTCTGTAACGGTGGGCTAACCGCAATCCGGCTTGCGCTTCCGGTAAGTAGCAAATCACTTGCTCGCTTCAAATCTTTAATCACGATCGGGGCAAGCGTAGCGTAGCTATTTTTCGGATTGGCGATCGCCCGTTGTGCGGTTTGAATCAGCTTCACCCAAACCGGAGTAGTGCTACTAATTTGAATCAAACGATTGCACAAGGCAACAAGTTGTTGGCGACCTTTTTGAGAATCGCTCTGCTTGAACAGTTGCAGCATTGCTTTCAAAACGGTCGTAATCTGAGTTGCAGCCGCTGGGGGCAAAGTGGAAGCTTTTGCAGGGACGTTTCTGCCTGCGATCAGCGTTTTGAGATATGCCTGGAGTTCTCGAAACGTTGGTTCTGAGGCAGATACCGCTTGTTGAGCATCCTCTTCGCTCAGACCAAATGGGCTTTGGAGCGCTTCAATCAGTTCCTTGAGCGTATCAAAGCTTTTGAGAAAAAGATCTTCGAGGCGCTGGTCGATTTTAACCGGATGTTCTTTGAGAATTTTGAAGCAGTCCTCAAAATGGTGCGCTGTTCGCTGAATGCCATCGAAACCGAGCATTGCCGCTCCACCTTTGACCGAGTGGGCGGCGCGAAATAGTTCATTGACTCGCTCTGAATCTGCCATCGTCGCGGCAAGATCGACCAAGCTTTGCTCGATCGTGTCGAGGTGTTCTTTCGCTTCTTCGATAAAATAGCCGAGAATTTGCTGTTGCTTAACCGATTGCACCGCTCTGCTCCTGGGGTGACAGATTCACAAGGTTTTGGGGAAATGCGCCCTTGTTTTCTGATTGTTCCCTAGCGCAGTCAGAATTCACGGCAAAAATAAGCTAAATTGCTGTTAGCGCAAATCCTGGAAGGAATCTGATCGACCCCGATCTTCAAGGGAAACTGCTTGAGTCAGAATGCTGAAGGTTGCGAAATTCAGCCGTTCTTGTCCTGACCATTCCCGATCGCGGCGGATGATAAAGAGGGATTCAGTTTCTAGCGGAAATACGGTAAAGTAGGGGCTTTCGGGCGCGGCTTATTCAGATCTGGGATGAAAGCAAGTGTGTCTATGGAACAGTTGAATCTGTTGGAACTCGCAAAGCAGGGTGAGCCGACTGCGATCGCATCGTTGATGAATGCAGTGCTGTCGCCTAAAGGCATCACTGCACGAGCCAGAATGGATCAAACCTGTCTGTATATTTTTTTGGAGTCTCAGAAGGGACTCAATCAAGAGACGCTCATTACGTTTATTCAAAGAGGATTGTTAGAACTGGGAACTGAGTCGATTCACTCAGTGCGGCTGCAAGCCCGGAAAAGCGGCGATGAAGCTATTACTTGGGCGCGGGAATTTTCGCTGCAACCGACTCCGACGATCGTGACATTCCCGCCGATTGAAGCATCCGCCAAAGAAAGAGACGCAGAAAGAGATCAAAAAAGCGAAGTCGCGATCGAGGAAGAATTGCTTCCCGCGTCTGTTGCAACGTTAACGCCGCTAGGTGAACTGATTGAACAATTAGATGAAGCGAGTGAAGCCACGATCGCAGAGGAATCCGGGCAGGAATCGCCCTCTTCTGCTGTTGCGATCTCACTGCCTGCGATCGATCTGATTGAACTGCCGGACGAGGCGAGTGAAGCTGAGATCGAAGAATTTGAAGAGGAAGCGCTTTCATTTCGCGGCTGGCTAAAAACTCGCTGGCGCACCTATGCTATTCCAGTTGCTTTGGTTGTTGTGGGTGGGTTTGTGGTCGGTGGAACGACGGCGTTTTGGTCAACCTCGCAGTCTCAAGGATCTGTCGAAGCAGGGGTGAAGCCGCATC
>DATJEM010000279.1:0-3209 GCA_035496615.1 Leptolyngbya sp. | reverse complement strand
CGACAACAACGGCTGGATCAATTCATTGGGCGTTTCAAACAGCTTGCCAAGTCGTTCAACGGTCTGGACTTCATAAGGGCAGAAATGAAAAATGGGCGCAGTCGGATACGCCCACAGTAAGTCAATTAGTTTTTGCCAAGCTATCGATTCTGCTGCGGGTGTTTCTGCTAGGAGGGGGTGAAACGTTTCGATCTGGTTGATGCGATCGACGACCAACACGCCATGTAGATAGACTAAGTTCAAACTGGGTTCTGCTTCGATGTCGAAATAAAGCTCGATCGAGGCGGTCGGAATCGTGGGCATTCGGAAGGCGCGTTTACCCACGGTATGAGCGGCGAGGCTTTCACCGAGAAAAGCAGTGTTTTGCAAAGTCGATCGAGCCTGTCGGACAATTTTGTGAGCCGTTTCACTACCAAATCCTGGGAGCGGTTCGAGTCGAGCAGGCGGCGTTTCGGCAAGCGCTTCGAGCGTTGTGAGATTGAGGGCTTGAAGTTGAATGTAGCGAGATTGAGTCACACCAGGAAGCAGAGAGAGGTGATTTTGGGATTTGGCGATCGTGTAGCAATGACTATACCAGTGACACAGACTACATCGGCTCCGAGAGATGAATACTTCGGGTTCTTGCTGATGTTTCACCGTGTTGATGCAGTTGATCAAAATCGCTTCCATTCGGGGAATTGTTTCCCACAGATCAACCGCAAACGCCCCTCTTTCTTTCAAAATCAACCACGCTTCTTCCGCCCACGCCCCCTGGACTGCTGCTAATACTTTGACAAAGTAAGCCACGATGATCTGATATTCTTGCTTCGGTCGCTTGCTGAGTTTGATCTCACTCGGCGCATAAATCCAATCGCCAAAGATCGATTTACCCGGATGCTTGACGAGTAAATCTGGATTGGCGACAAGGGTAATGCCTCCGGCTTCAGCCAGCAGAATCGGTTGATAGATGCGATCGACTCCCGCTTGCATCAGTCGTAAGGTTTCTTCTGCGCCTTTGCTCCAGTCCCCGGCTCGATAGGTGGGCTGTTGATGATCACAGCTTGAAAGCACCTGCCGCCGATTTTCTGCACTATCCTGTATCAGCTTTAGCAGATAATCGTTTGGGGGGTCTTTGAGTTCGGCATCCCCGTATCGATCGAGAAAAGCTCTACGACTACAGCGTTGATAGTTCAGCAGCAGATCAGCAGTGATAAACATCCCTATACGCTAACAAAAAAATGGACGGACGCGGGATCAAGCGTGACATCGAATTCCTTTTAATTCTAGAGCAAAAGTTACAGAATTTTAATTGCAAGTCAGCGGAATCTTGCTGATAGCAATCGTTTGAGATTAATACAAGGCTAAGGGTGAATTCAGCCCTGATTTCATTTACCTTTTTAGTCGAATTTCGCCTATCTTGAAGTTTTGTATCTACGATCGCGTCTGGCAATGAATTATTCTTCTGAACTCGAACAACATCGCGCTGATTTTCCTTATTTGAAAGGCAAAGCGTATTTTAATTATGGTGGACAAGGAACGATGCCACGATCGGCGATTTCTGCCTTGCATCAGGCGCACGATCGCTTTCAATCATTAGGTCCGTTTTCGAGTGCGGCGAATGCTTGGATTGTTGAGGAAGGAAATTTGGCGCGGAGTGCGATCGCTCACGAATTAGGTACAACTGCTGACACGATCACGCTGACTGAAGATGTCTCTGTGGGCTGTAATATTGCGCTGTGGGGGATTGATTGGCAAGCAGGCGATCATATTTTGCTCACCGATTGCGAACATCAAGGAATTGTGGCGGCAGTGCGCGAACTTCAGCGACGATTCGATTTAGAAGTCTCGGTTTGTCCGTTGTTGGAGACTTTGAATTCGGGTGATCCAAGCGCGATCGTTCAACACTTTCTTCAGCCGAATACTCGTTTATTTGTCGTTAGTCACATTCTTTGGAACACAGGACAAGTATTACCACTAAAAGAAATGGTTGAGGTTTGTCATGCGCGATCAGTGCAGGTGTTAGTCGATGCCGCGCAGTCGGTCGGAGTATTGCCGCTGAATTTGACGGAATTGCAGGCGGATTTCTATGCGTTTACTGGACATAAATGGTGGTGCGGTGCGGCAGGCGTGGGCGGATTGTATGTGCGTCCGGAGGCGCGAGAACGTTTGCATCCAACCTTCATCGGATGGCGCAGTGTGATCACAGATGCCACCGGAAATCCGCAGACATGGCAGCCCGACGGACGACGATTTGAGATTGCAACTTCGGCGGTGCCGTTGTATGCGGCGTTGCGAACTGCGATCGCGGTTCATCATCCGTTTGCTCAAGATCGCTATCGAATGATTTGCGATCGCAGTGCTGATTTGTGGCAGCGATTGGATCAGTTATCGCATTTGAACTGCTTAAAAACATCTGCTCCTGAAGCAGGATTAGTTTCGTTTCAATTAGCAAACGGAAAACATTCTCAACTGGTGCAATCTTTAGAAGAACAAGGTATCTTTTTGCGCGTTATTTTGAACCCAAATTGTGTTCGTGCCTGCGTGCATTATTTTACAACTGAGGCTGAAATCGATCGATTAGTCGATGCGATCGCCAAGTTTTAGCGAGATTCTACTTTGGTTTTGAGTTGTGCGATCGTGGCTGCAATCCTTTGATAGGCTGGCGAATTGATTTGACCCTTTTCTCGGAGCAATCCGATCACGGATTCGTAAGCCGCGATGGCATTGGGAATATCTCCGATGCGCTCGTATGCGATCGCTTGAACCGTATAGGATTCGCTCAGTTTTGGATTCAGTCGAATCGCTTCATGGGTGTCTCGAATCGCGGTTTGCGGATTGTTTAATCCCAACCAAACATAGCCTCGATCGGCGTAAGCTAAAGCAAAGTTTGGATTTAGCTCGATCGCGGTGTTGCAGTCGGTCATTGCGGCGCGATAGTTGTCCATGCCTATCTTCACAAAGCAGCGCAAATCGTAAGCCACAGCGGAGGTTGGATCAAGCGCGATCGAGCGATTGAGATCATGCAGCGCATCGGGTAGCTGCTGTAAGCCAAGATAGCTGCGTCCGCGTTCTCGAAATGCCACTGCGTCTTTGGGCTGAAGCCGAATTCCACGCGTAAAATCTGCAACCGAAGCTCGATAGTTGCCCAATTGGCTGTAAGTCATCGCGCGATTGAATAACATTCCTGGGGATTGCGGGTCGATTTGAATCGCTTGAGTCAGATCGGCGAT
>DATJEM010000278.1:0-3367 GCA_035496615.1 Leptolyngbya sp. | reverse complement strand
TGACGCTTCAGCAAACTCCAGTCGGCGAAAAACTGTCGCTCCGCTGTCATTGGACTGATCCTTCAGGCGCGATCGTTCATCAGAATCGCTACCAAACTCAAACGATGACCACTTCGGTTTGGGACACTCACTGCCGTCTGCCGCTAGGATCGCAGGCAACTCCGGGAACTTGGAAGGTCGAAATGCGATTGGAAGACCGCACGATCGCTCAGACTGAATTTCAGGTGCAATGATGCTACCGATCGATTCAGCACAGTTTCAATCGCCGCATCAGTTTGTTGGATACTGGGGGCTTGGACAACCCGCAGAACTAGAACGAAAACTGCGTCAAGCTTTAAACCAGGCTGGGATAAAGCATTCAATCATCAGACGGGGACAGTGTGCTGCATCTCAAGAGTGCAGTTGGTCGATCGCTTATCTAGGTCTAGAATCAGTCGAACTTCCAGAAATTGTGCCATCCGGTGAAGCGCAGATTGCGGCTCTGTTTGCTGGAGGCATTGCGACAAACTTACAATCTGATGGTTTGGTGTTACCAGATGCTTGGGTTCGATTGATGCACCATTCAGATGGAACAATTCAGCTATCACTAGGGCGCGATCGCTTTGGGCGAGTTCCGCTGTACTGGACTCAGAAAAATCAAACGATCGGGTTTGCCTCTCAGATGCAATTGTTGTTAGAGGATGCGATCGAGATTGATCTCAATGCGCTGTATGGTTATACTTGCTTTTCCTACGTGCCAACTCCGCTAACTCCAGTGCAAGGAATCCAAGCAGTTCCGGCAGGAGTACAGCAGCTTTGGCGATCGGACACAGCAGGAAACCTCATTCAAACTCAGCATCGATCGCATCAATGGCAACAATTGCAACCTGCAATTCAGGATGAGCAAGCTGCGATCGCAGAACTCCAAACGCTGCTAAAAGATGCGATCAGTCGTCAAGTTGCAGACTTAGCTGATGATCCAGTGGGTATATTCTTGTCAGGCGGATTAGACTCTTCGATCGTCGCTGCACTGTTAGTTCAAATGGGATTGAAGGTTAGAGCTTACTCTCTAGATTTTGGGGTCGCAGATCGTTCTGAGCTTAGTTATGCAAAGCAAGTTGCGGAGTTTCTCAACATTCCTTTGGTCACTGTAGAAGCGACACCTCAACGGGTTCGACGCGCGATCGCGCCCACTGCAAAAGCGCTCGATCTTCCTTTCGGGGACGCGGTGACAGTGCCATTGTTTCTGTTAAATCAAGCGGCAGCACAGGAAGTTGCAGTCGTGTTCAACGGTGAGCATGGCGATCAACTGTTCGCGGGCTGGACAAACAAGCCTTTGATTGCAGCGGGAATCTATCGCGGTTTGATGCCAGATTCTCGTGCCTCTGAAGACCCGTTTTATCAGCAGTATCTCAAAACGTTCCATCGACTACACGGTCATGAACCCCAAATTTTTCAGCCCAACTTAGCGGCTCATGTGGCGGCGATCGATCCGATCGACTGGCTACGAGAGGCACTCGACCCCCAGTTTTCTACTGATTTGCTTCACCGCTTGCGACGCGCAACCCTGATGCTCAAAGGCGCACAAAACATTCAGCCTCGTGCAACGGCGCTCGCGTTTGCTCATGGGCTGAAAGTACGATCGCCATTCTGTGATCTTCCTCTAGCAGAATGGGCATTTCGGCTATCAGGAGAACTTTGTCTACAAGGCTCTTGCGAAAAATATATCCTCAAACGAGCCGTCGAATCGTGGCTACCGTCAGAAATTGTCTGGCGTTCCAAGCGCGGCATGGGAGTGCCCTTAACCTCGTGGTGTTTGCATGAACTCTGGCACGATTTAGGAGTTCGGCTGAATCCTGCGGTGCTGCGATCGCAGTCTCATTGGCAGCCCGATGCTGCGGCTCAAATCGTTTCTGGACGGTTGGGCGCGGACATTCAGGGACGGCGAATCGGTGAATCGCTCTGGCTGATTTTGATGTGGCAAGCATGGCATAGTAGTGTATTCGGAGAGAACGCTCTCACCCGCTCCTGGAATCACCCTTTTTGGCTTCCCCCCGCACTCTGGCGCAAATTAGCACGATGGCAGAACTTCTAGATCCCGACATCGCCCAACAGCTTCTAAATACCTATGGCTCTCCGCTGTATGTGTATGATGGCGATCGCTTGTGCAAAACATTAGCTCACATCATTCAAGCGATCGCGTATCCCCACACTCGGTTTCATTTTGCCAGCGTTACGAATGGCAATATTGCGTTGCTTCAGATCATTCGATCGCTGGGTTGGGGACTGCACGCGAACACGCCAGGAGACATCTACTTAGGGCTAAAAGCAGGATTTCATCCGAGCCAAATTATCTACAGCGGCAGCAATCTTAACTTTGCTGAGATGCAACAGCTACGAGAGTGGAAGATTGCAACGTTAAACCTAGATAGTTTGTCACAGCTTGAACTTTGTTGCCAAGTTTATCAAGGCGCAAATCCTAGCCTCGGTCTACGATTGAACTTGCCAGAACTCACGGGAGAAAGTCGAATTGGGGTGCAGCCAGAGGAGTTTTCAGCCGCGATCGCGATTACTCAAAGCTTTGGACTGAAGCTGACAGGACTGCATTTTTATCGAGGGACGGGCACGAATGCAACCCAGGCATTTACTCAGGTGATCGATCGCTTACTCACGCTGGCTCAACAGCTACCCGATTGGAGCTACCTCGATTTTGGTGGCGGATTTGGCTATCCCTATCGTCAGGGAGCAGCCTTTAACTGGCAACAGTTTGGGACAGAGTTGACGCAAGCGTTGGAGCGATTAGATCGGTCGATCGAACTCATCATCGAACCGGGACGAGCCGCGATCGCTGGATGTGCGATGCTGCTGACTCAAGTGGTTTCGGTAAAATGGCAACCCCGAGATCGCCAGATTGTAGGCACAGATACAACGGTTGCGAATCTATCGGTGCCTTCGGTTCACGGGGGCTATCGCGAAATTGCCTCGCTGACCGACTCCGAAACGCTCTATCTGACAGATGTTTGCGGCAATACAACCTATTCTCGCGACTATTTGGGACGATCGTGTCAGTTACCAAAATTAGCCATCGGAGATATACTAGCGATTCTAGATGTGGGAGCTTACGGCTATGCGATGTCTTCTCACTTTCTCCATCGTCCCCGTCCGGCTGAAGTATTATTTGAGCAAAATCAACCTCGTCTGATTCGCGATCGTGAAACCTATCAGGTACTCCTTGCGAATCAAGTCTTTGAGCAACCGTCAAGCTATCTGTAATGATATTTCCAGAGTCACGTTCATTCGCCTAAGCAACCGTATGAAATGTATTCGATGTGAAGCCAACAACACTCGTAAAGACCGCATCCGGTCTTCAGGGAACTGTAAAAATTGC
>DATJEM010000277.1:0-6916 GCA_035496615.1 Leptolyngbya sp. | reverse complement strand
TGGAAGCGATTCTCAAAGCTGCCGCAGCCTGATCTCATAACTATCGCTGCCGCGACCTTACGGGCGACCGCTATAATTTGGCAGGTTCAATGGCAGCTTTTTTGGTTGCAGCTTGGGAGGAGCGATCATCGAAAGCGACGTAAACTTTTTGCAGCAGACTAACTGAGTCTAGTTGTGTTGTTGTCGAGGTTCTTTGCAACCGGTGAGCGAGATCGTTAAGACATCTTCATGCTATTGAGTCGATCGACCATTTCCGCCGATCGACTGCTGCCCCGGAAACATCCTTCCTAGCAGTCGATTCACATAAGCCTGTCCATACACTGCAACATTCTGCAAAGCAGGCGACTCAATCTCATCCGACTCTTGCGCTTCTACAGGCGGCGTTGCCCCATTCGTCTGATCTGTCTGCGGCTTTGATCCATTGTTATTCGAGCCGTTATCTTGCCAAAGATCCTCAGTGAGATCTGAGGCTTCCACCGCTTGAGATGGCTGAGGCGCTTTCACCGCTTCAGGCTGGTTGTGCTCATTCACTAACAACGAACTCGGGGGCACGATCGATAAACTATCAATTGCCCGATTCATCACTGTCGTTCCCGATCCCACACAGGCACGATCGCCCACCAACACATTTCCAACCAACAACACACCCGCACCAAGAATCACCCCTTCACCCAGTTCGATCGTGCCTTCCCGCGCATGAATCACTGATCCAAGCCCGACACAAACGCTGCGATGAATCACAATCCGACTTCCTGGATCGGCTTGCAGCAAAACTCCGGGTGCGATCGCTGCCCCTGCGTGAATCGTGACATCCCCACTGACATAGTAGTCAGTCGTACTCACGGGCATTAACTGTAGAGGCAACGATTGCATCAGAGTTTGAACTACTTAGCGGGTTGTTGAATCACTACTTCAGCCACACGCCGCTTTGCCTTCGGATCAATGCCGATCAAGCGCACGTATAAGCCGGAATAGTTCGCGATCGCCGCTTCAATCTCTAGGATTGCCTCAGCATCGCGGTTGGTCTGAATCGAAGTTGCCGTTTGCCACGAACTGGTCTTGTACCGTCGCTGATCGGCGAATTCTACTCCGATTTTGTAGCCTTGTCGCACAAACTGACGAATTTGCTCCACCGTGTCCTGGCTCAAGCGACCATTGCCCGCAGGCGTGTACATTGGCGGATCAGTTTTGTAGTGTGCAGGCGCAGAATACATCGGAGGCTCAGAAGCTTGCGCCTTGCTACGATCGTTGCTGTGCCCATTTCCGTTAGAGTGAGATTTTCCCGGACGATAAATGACGCTTTCGGCAATCCGCTTTTTCAGCTTGGGATCAACACCCACTAAGCGAACATAGTGATTGCTGTGTTGTTGAATGAATGAATTGAGAGACGCGATCGCTTGGGAAGCCGAACCTGTATGAATTGCAGGTGCAGTGTTCCAAGAACCATACTTAAACCGCCGCTCATCTGCAAATTCCAAACCAATCTCTGCGCCCTGAGATAATAACTGACCAATTTGATCGGCTACATCGCCCGAAACCGCGCCGCTACCACTGTGATGCTGGGCGGGGGCGGAATGATGTCCAGAGGGTTGTTGCCGCGAACCCATTGACATCGACATCGGCTGCGCCACAGGACTTCCATCCGGGCGCTGAATGATCATTTCGAGCATTCGTCGCTTGTTCTGCGTGTCAATGCCGATTAAGCGGACATACTCGCCGCTATGCTCCGACAAACACCGCTGCAACTCAGTCATCACCGCAGATTCGTTTGCAGTTTGAATCGGAGCGCAACTTTTCCAAGAACTGGTTTGAAACTGTCGTTTGTTCGCGTGTTCTGTGCCAATTCGACCGCCTTTTGATAGGATCTGACGAATTTGAGCCATCACCGTCGAATCTAATCCGCTGGTGCTGTGCCCATTCCCGTTCGATGATTGACTATAAGACGGAGCCGAATAGCTTGATTTTTCAGCAGCGCTAGACGAACTCGAATAGTTTGAGCCACCGCTTGAGAAATCCGCAGGCTTTTCGCCCGGACGTTGGATAATCGCTTCTAACACCCGTTTTTTGTTCTTCGTATCAATCCCAATCATGCGAACATACTCACCGCTGTGTTCTGCAAGACAGGATTGTAATTCTGCCAACACAGCCGACTCGTTTGTTGCTTGAATGGGGGCGCAACTCTTCCAAGAACTGATCTGAAACTGTCGCTTGTTCGCGTGTTCCGATCCGATTCGGTAGCCTTGCGCTAGTAATTGCCGAACGTGGTTAACAACTTCGCCGTTCATAATTGACCCATTTTCTTTAGCGCTACTGTCAGCTTTAACATCTGTCGTGGACTGTCCGGCATTCCGACTCGAAACTGCCGCACTCTGAGAACTCGATCGCGATGCAGTGCCGACGATATAAGCGGCAAACGCGCGATCGCGATCGCTCACTTCGGGTAATCGATCGGCTTGCTGCTGAGTCGTAATCACTGCACCCGACGGCACATACTTCCCAGACGGCACTTCCACATCTTGTACTAATGCGTGCATCATCACAATGCACCCGTTTCCGATCCGGGCGTTAAACACCGTCGATCGAAATCCAATAAAGCAATCGTCACCTACATAGGCAGGTCCGTGAATCAGCGCCATGTGGGTGATCGATGTGTTGTTTCCAATCCAGACCGAATAGGAATTTCCGTCGTCCCCTACGACTCGCCCCTGCTTTAAGCCGTGAATCCCAACCCCATCTTGAACCGTCGATCTCGCTCCAATATAAAAAGGGTTGTCCTTATCCGCCTGAATCGATGTTCCCGGCGCGATCACTGCATTCGCTCCGATTCGCACATCGCCAATCAGACTAGAAAACGAGTGAACAGATGCCGACTGATCGATCTTCGGTTCGATAAGATTTCGCGACCTAAAAATAGGCGGAGCCGTATCGCTACGGACTGCCACTGCCATAACTTTTCTCCTAACAAAACCGCATGAATCATATTGTGCAGGAAGAAGATCGAAGGATGAATGATGAAGGGTTGATCGACGCGCGATCGCCAATTCATCATCCACAGTTCGCTTTAGTATTGCGTGCCTTTGTTGTACAGCGGGCTATTATCCACACTCACCGTATCAATAATGGCGATCACCGCAGCATCAACAGGACGCTTCTCGCTACCGGGAACCTGTCTCGCTGCACTGCCGCGACTCACTAACACCCATTCATCTATCCCTGCGCCTACGTTGTCAGCAGCCACTTCGTAAAGCGGGAGCGGCTGCCCTTCTTCGTCGAGAACCTGAACTAAGAGGAATTTTACTCCCATCAAGCTTGGCTCTTTTTGTGTACTGACAACGGTTCCCCGAACTCTAGCAATTTGCATCAGGGATTATGGACGGTTCAGCGGACGAATGCCACTCACGCTCTCACGGAACGGTTCAACTGCTTCGGTGTAGCGAATCGGCAGCACGTATTCTAGGTTTTCGTGCGGACGCGCGATAATGTGGGTCGATAGCACTTGTCCACCGTTAACCCGCTTGACATTCTCGATTCCGGCGGCGACAGAAGCTTGCACTTCTGAGACATCGCCCCGCACGATTACGGTGACGCGACCGCTCCCGATCTTTTCGTAACCCACTAGGGTCACCCGTGCCGCTTTGACCATTGCGTCTGCGGCTTCCACGACTGCGGGAAATCCTAACGTTTCGATCATGCCAACTGCAATAGCCATTGTAATTCTCCCTTCCAATCAAAAAATGATGTCAATTCAAACTTGATGCAAATTCAACCCAACGATCGCACACTAACTGCGAAATTGCTCGACCGCTTCGGTATATCGAATCGGTAAGACATATTCTAGGTTCTCATGCGGACGCGCAATAATGTGGCTTGATACAGATTCTCCTCCGTTGACGCGCTTGACTGATTCCAGTCCGGCGGCGATCGAAGCCTGTACTTCAGACACATCACCTCGAATGATAACGGTCACGCGACCGCTACCAATTTTTTCGTAGCCGACTAGGGTAATGCGAGCGGCTTTCACCATCGCGTCTGCGGCTTCGACCACCGCCGGAAATCCCCGTGTTTCAATCATTCCTACCGCGATCGACATTTCGACTCTCCATAATCAGCAGAACTCAACCATCGTAAACGAAAAGAGCGACGGGGATCGCCCATCATTCTTAGCGTTGTCGAACCTTCCACCGTAGCTACTTCTCCAGAATAGAGTTCCGCCTGCCCCTTGACAATATAAAGTTCAATGATACTTGCAAATCCATGACATAAGTTGGACTGATGCTTTCCGTAACCGATGAATCTCATTACGTCAGCTTATAACCATAGAACGATTTCGATACCGAAAATAAAAGGATTAATAAAATATAAAATAAATCTATATAAGTCCAAGCAAATCTCAATGATTGGGTTTGTCTATCGATCGTATTTTACTTTTGAGGGGTTGAGGCGTTAAGCTGAGATCTAAGCATTTTTAAGGTATAAATCTCTCCTTTCTCGTTCAGAAAATTATGTGAAGCTCCCCAAGTTTGAGCGGTTTAGCTTCGGGGAGCATTTTTATCAAATTTCTAGGCAAAGAGTAGACTATGCAGCAGTTTTTGATTGAAACAAGCTGGTGGATTCCCTGCTATGGGCTGGTGGGCGCAGTTTTGACCTTGCCCTGGTCGATCGGACTGATTCGAGAAACGGGTCCTCGCCCTGCGGCTTATCTCAACATCTTGACAACAGCGCTGGCACTAATTCACGGAATTGCCTTGTTTAGTGTGGTTTGGGGGCAAGAACCTCAACATTTCGAGTTTCAATGGTTCCAGGCGGCAGGGTTGGAACTGTCTCCTTCGCTGGAGCTTTCTCCGATTAGCGTCGGCGCGACGGAACTGATTACGAGTTTAAGTTTGATTGCTCAAGTGTTCGCACTGGGGTACATGGAGAAAGATTGGGCACTGGCGCGATTTTTTGGGCTGATGGGATTTTTTGAAGGGGCGATGAGCGGATTGGTTCTAAGCGATTCACTGCTTCTAACTTATGCGCTTTTGGAAATGCTGACGCTCTCAACTTATCTGCTGGTGGGCTTTTGGTATGCTCAACCGCTGGTGGTGACGGCGGCACGAGATGCTTTTTTGACCAAACGTGTGGGCGATGTCTTGCTGCTGATGGGTGTCGTTTCGCTTTCGGCATTTGCGGGAAGTTTAGATTTTCCCGATTTATATGCTTGGGCAGAGCAAGCAGAGTTGTCTCCGTTGGTATCGGCACTGCTTGGGCTTGCACTGATTTCAGGTCCGATCGGCAAGTGTGCCCAGTTCCCACTGCATCTCTGGTTGGATGAAGCGATGGAAGGTCCCAATCCAGCTTCGATCTTGCGAAATTCTATCGTGGTCGGATGCGGAGCTTACATATTAATTAAACTTCAGCCAATTATTGTGCTGTCGCCTGTGGCATCGATCGCGCTGGTTACCCTCGGAACCATGACCGCGATCGGAGCTTCTTTGGTGTCTCTCGCTCAGATTGATATCAAACGAGCGCTTTCTCATTCCACCAGTGCTTATCTAGGATTGGTTTTTATTGCGGTCGGAATTGGCTGGACGGATTTTGCTTTGATTTTGTTGTTCGCTCATGCGATCGCGAAAGCCCTGCTGTTTATGAGTGTGGGGTCGATCATTCTGACCACAAGCTGCCAAGACATTACAGAAATGGGCGGTCTGGGGTCAAAAATGCCTGCCACTACGACTGCCTATCTAACAGGCGCGGCAGGACTCATTGGACTGTTACCGCTGGGCGGATTTTGGGCGCTTCAGCGCGGGATTGATGACTTTTGGTATGCCCAGCCCTGGCTTGTCGTGGTGATTCTGGGGGTGAATGCGCTGACGGCTTTGAGCTTGACGCGGGTTTATCGCTTGGTGTTTATGGGCAATCCGCAACCCAAAACTCGACGCGCGCCGGAAGTTCCCTGGACGATGGCAGTGCCGATGGTTTCGTTAAGCATTATCACTTTGACGATGCCGATCGTGCTCAACTCGCTCAATCTGCTGCCGCATTGGGAATTTATGAACTGGTCAGCCGCAGGGTTGCTGATCATGTCTGGAATTACCGGCATCGCTTTAGGATTTTCGATCACGCTCAACTATGCCTGGATTCGTCCGATTCAAGCACCGCTGCGGTTCTTCCAAGATCTGCTTGCCTATGACTTTTATGTGGATCAGCTCTATCGATTCAGCGTCGTATTATTTGTTAGCTCGATCGCTCGGTTTAGCGCCTGGTTCGATCGATACATTGTGGATGGGGTGGTGAATTTTGTTGGACTCGCTTCGATCTTTAGCGGCGAGACGTTGAAGTACAGCGAATCGGGGCGATCGCAGGCTTATATGCTGACGATTTCGCTGGTGGTGGGATTGTTGGGTGCTTTTTTAACCTGGTCAATGTGGTAGTTCGCTTATGTTGAGTGCGTTGATTTGGATACCGATGTTGGGTGCGATCGTCGTTGGGTTATTGCCAAGCGCGATCGCAGATGTGTATGTGAGAAGAACTGCAATCTTGGCGGTCAGTGCTGGACTGACTGTTTCGCTGTTTGTTGCGGCTCAGTTTGATGTGATTAACATTGGGCTTCAGTTTCAAGAAGATAGTCCCTGGCTAGAATCATTGGGATTAACTTACCAATTGGGATTAGATGGTTTATCACTGCCGCTGATTGTGCTCAACAGCTTTCTAACTTTGATAGCACTGTTCTCGACTTCTCCAAAGGTGCAGCGTCCGCGGCTCTATTACGCACTAGTGCTAGTGATTAATGCTGCGGTTGCTGGGGCGTTCCTTGCTCATAACTTGCTATTGTTCTTCTTATTTTATGAGTTAGAACTGATTCCGCTTTATCTGTTGATTGGGATTTGGGGGGGTGTGAGACGAGGCTACGCTTCGACTAAATTTCTAATCTACA
>DATJEM010000276.1:0-2878 GCA_035496615.1 Leptolyngbya sp. | reverse complement strand
ACCAAAGGACAGGCGCAATCCGGTGGGCTTTCGGTGCGCTATCTCGGTCATATGTGCTTTCTATTCACCGGGAGTGGTCAGCGCGTTTTGGTCGATCCGTTCCGCTCTCAGGGCTGCACAGCAGGCTATCGTGCGCCGAAGGTGGCAGCAGATATGGTGATGATCAGCAGCCAGATTTTAGATGAAGGGGCGGTTGATGTCGTGCCAGGAAATCCGAAACTGCTTTACGAAGCGGGCGCATACGAGGTCAACGGGTTAAAGATTCAAGGGATCGCGACGGATCACGATCGCATTGGCGGGAAGCAGTTTGGTCGCAACATTGCCTGGCGGTGGTCACAGGGAGGCTTGAATTTGGTCTATTTGGGCGGGACTGCTGCCCCGATCACGCTAGAGCAAAAGATTTTGATCGGGTCGCCAGATGTGGTGTTTATTCCCGTCGGGGGCGGGGCGAAAGCCTATGATCCGCAAGAGGCAAAGCAAGCGCTCCAAGTGCTAAACGCGAAGATGGTTGTGCCGATGTATTATCGAACTGCGGCGGCGAAAGGTCAGTGTGATATCGGTGGGTTGGATGCGTTTTTAAGCGTGATGAGCGGGACTCCGGTGCGAAAGGTTGGAAATTCGGTATCGTTGAGCAAAGCTGATTTGCCGAAAGCAGGTTCGGTGATTGAGGTAATGACTTACAGCTAGAAATTGCGAGCTATCTCGGCACAACTGCACGGCTAGTACAGAATGTCTCAAGTCATTGATGTGACTGCCGCTTCGCCAAGAAGATTTGCAGCGAAGAAGGGGAAATCTCTGGCAAAATCGCGGGTTAATCTGCGGCTACTTTGTTGTGGGGAATTCATCCATTTGATCGATTCTCAGAGAATGGAAAGCCTATCATTGACCAAATAGATAGTGCGAAAGCTGAACGGGAGCAACGCGATCCGAGTCCAAAATCAGTGCGCCTGCGTGTCGTAAGACGGATGTTAACCCGGTTATTTCATGATTTATTGCAGATGTAGAGGTTTTTAGCCTGCGATCGCACCTACTCGATTGCAGGTTAAAATCTCGATTTCTACTACTTCTATTACAGAGTAAAGCAGAATAGGATTGACTATCTCTGTCTGAATCTTTAAGATGGTCGCCTCAAAAACCGCACGGCGCACCCTTATATTTTTATGAAATTCTGGTATTTTCTCAACACTGTGGGAGTTTCTTTATGAATGATATTCGGATTACCTTAATTGAAGATCATGATTTAACTAGAGTAGGAATGAGAACTGCGTTGCAGCAAAGACCGGGCTTTCAGGTGATTGGAGAAGCAGCCAATGGCATAGACGGCTTGAAAATGCTGACCAGCTTAAAGCCAGATGTTGCGATCGTCGATATTGGTTTACCGGATATTGATGGGATTGAACTCACTCGTCGTTTTCGTCAGGCGCAAGCCACGATGGAAGATCAACCGGATACAAAAGTTTTAATTTTGACGCTGCAAGATCAAGAAGAGACCGTGTTGGCGGCGTTTGCAGCGGGGGCAGATTCATATTGTATGAAAGATGTCAGTTTGGATCAGTTAGTCGATGCGCTGCGGGTGACGCAAGAAGGGAATTCTTGGATTGATCCGGCGATCGCTCGCGTGGTCTTACGCCAAACTCAGTCAACGGTTCCTGTTTCTCAGCCTGTTGCACTAGTCGAATCGCCTCAAGTTTCGATTACGGCGACTGAACCTGAATATAACCAAATTATTGAAGCTTATCCGCTGACCGAGCGCGAGCTTGAAGTATTGCAGTTGATTGTAGATGGTTGTAGTAATGCAGCGATCGCGGAAAAGCTTTACATCACAGTGGGCACGGTGAAAACGCACGTTCGGAATATTCTCAATAAGCTTTGTGCGGACGATCGAACGCAAGCCGCAGTGCGGGCGCTACGATCGGGATTAGTTGGCTAACTTTGGCGCTGTTTTAGCTGTTGGCTGAATGTTTGATATTCAGGGGAATTTAAGCCCTGTTGCAAAACTGCCATGACTTGCAGCATTTCGCCGGAGAGGAGGGCATCGATCGAGAGCCACAATCCCGGAAAAACTCGACTGCGAATCACTCCCGCCTCATCGGGCAACAGCGGTACATATTCATCTTCGTGCAGCCCGAACCAATCGAGCCGATTTTCAAACATTTGCCAAACGATGTATTCTTGAACTCCGTTGCGACGGTATACCTTTTTTTTATCGCCCAGATCGTAAGCGGCGCTGCTTGCTGCAACTTCCGCGATTAGTTCCGGCGCGCCTTCAATGTAGTCATCACTTGAGATTCTGACCTGTCCGCCAAAGTCAGGCTCAATGAACAGTGCAACATCGGGTTGAGGATCATTGTCTCGATCGAGCCGCACCGTTGTGTTATCTGCTAAGGCTGTACCAAACGTTGCAATCTGATAGTTTCCTAACCAGACCATCAACTGGGCATGAGGTTGACCATGACTTTTAAATCGTAATGCTGCTGCCACGTAGACAACTCCTTCAATCAGTTCAGCTTTTTTGGGATGAGAAGCAGCGGCATAACGACGCTCGAATTCGTGGCGAGAGAGACGATCGCCGTTTTCCAGTCGAGGCACAGATGCTTTGAGGTTTGAGGATTGAATCGCCATAGTCTTAGGTTGGTAAGTCTTAGGTTAATCGATCGCAGTGAGAGCTTGATCGTGAATGGGCAAAATCTTTCGCTTCATGCCTGTTAAATTATCAAATCGAATTGCAAGTGTGGCTTTGCTGCCAGTGCCAAACACATTCGTGACTTCGCCGACTCCAAACTGATTGTGCATCACGCGATCGCCGACGCTCCAATCTGTTTCGCTTTGTAGAACGGGGGCGGGTTTTGCAGCAGCTTTGGTCGTGAATTTGGTGGGA
>DATJEM010000275.1:0-3565 GCA_035496615.1 Leptolyngbya sp. | reverse complement strand
TGCGTCACGATCGAGCCTTGCTGACTCAGTTGAGATTCCATGGCGTTCGCGGTTTCGACATAGCTTTTCCGTCGTGCTAATGCTTCCCGCGCCAAATTTTCATCGCCTTTTTGCAAGGCTAACTGCGCCCGACGATACCAGTCTTCTGAAGTCGATCGCGCCTGAGATGCCTGCCGTTCTGTACGCTTTTGGGTGGCGATCGCTTGAGCAACCGCTTGCCGCAACCGGATTAAGTCATCTTGCATATCCAAAACGGTCTGTTCCAGAATCTTTTCTGGATCTTCCATCTGTCCGATCAGATGATTGAGATTCGCACGAATTGCCCGCCAAATTCGGTCAAACAGTCCCATATTTGCAACTCCCAGGAAGAATAAAGCGCGATCACGGCTTTTTTCAATCCTACCGCACGGCATCGAATTGATTCCGCTGACGATCGTTTGATTAGGGCTGCCGAATTTCTGCGGCAATGCCCCGGTTTTTCAATTCTTGCGCTTTTTTCTGGGCATCACTCTGAGTCAGCGTTGCCGCAAGCTGAATTTTGCCATCCGATCGCACAAACGCATCAGGCACAACTTGACGCGCCGCCTCTAGGGATCGATCTCCCGTAAACGGAATCTCTACTTTGTATTGCAAGCTCTGAGAATTGGCTGGAGGCGCAGGATTAACCGTTTTGGGCACCGTGATCGATGGGAGTAAGACCGATGAACTTGCGATCGGACTTGGCGCAACAGGCGCAGCAGAAGGCGCAACGAACGCAGTCGGAGCAGATTGGGTCGGAGTGGGAGAAGCAACTGGGGCAGATTGGGTCGGAGTCGGCGCGATCGTCGCAATTGCGGCAGGCTTCGTTCTTACGACCGAAAGCGTATCCAATCCCAAATCTGAAAACTCATCTTGATCCAGCGGTGGAGAATTCGGAATGCTGCCGGAGGCGACTTCAGAACCCGAATCAGTTGCCTCCGGTTGTCGAGCCGTCTGCATCATTCCGCTCAAAATCGAAGGATTCATAATCACATAGCCCAACATCGCGCTCGACACAAGCAGCGTCAGCATTGATCCAATTCCTAGCGGGGTTGATAAGCTTTGCAAAAATCCTCGCTCGACTTCCACCTTTGCTTCTTCACGCTTTAGGCTTTTGAGCAAATGTTCAGAAGATTCTAAATAGTCATCTGGGGGCGTTTGTTCGCCAGGTTCCTGTGCAAGTTCAAATAACGCTTGCCCAGCGGTTTCTGGCTCATACGGAATCATGGCGCTGTGTTCTAGGCTGGGTTCCACGATCGCCCTTGTGCCCAAGTCAAATGAAATTGCTTTCGGCGATGTTTCCGGTGTTGCAGGAGTGACTTCGGTTTCTGTTTCTGCCCCAAAAGACATCAAATCGAGCGCTTTCTTCTGAAGTTGTTTGGGACGAAGCACGATCGGAGCAACGCTTAAACCTGCTCGTTGGCGGCGGTAGCGAGTCAGTTCATCTTCCAAACGCAAATCTAAACAGCTTAGAGCCTGTTGGAGTTTTGGGTTCGGGGTGCTGACTGGAGCGGATCGACTCATGGGGTAGACTCCTCGATTGAAAGCCGTTAAGGTCGCCAAAAATGCAGTAAGAAAATCTGAGATTTCAGTGTAGTTCAGAGTGTCGAAATTGACGCAAGAATTTTGCTGTGCGATCGCTGATGCACAATAGATTTCGACACAATAGATTTCGTCGCAATAGATCCAACGTCACACTAGATCCAACGTCACACTAGATCCAACGTCACAATAGATTCAAAGTTTGATCGCACGCTTATTCTTATGCCGTTTCAAGAATTACAGTCAATTTTGGGCGGAATCGAGCCGCACTATCAATCTTCCGATCGCCAACAGCTAACGCGCATTCTAGAGATATGGACAGAATTGGTGAACGATACGATCGCACCTCACACTCAGCCAATCTCGATTCAGCGCAACATTTTAGAAATCGCTACCTCTAGCCCAGGCTGGACACAAACGCTGGTGTTTGAACGCCAGACCATCTTGAGAAAAATTCGCGATCGATTATCGATCGATCTCAGCGACATTCGGTTTTCTACAGTCCAATGGCGACCAGAGCAGACCGAAATCGCAGCTGAATCGGATCTTTGGGAAAATCACCCCAGTCGTCTGCCAAACTCGGCTCAGTCGAGCGAAACGCAACTCGCGCTCTTTGGCAATCCAGAAACGGCATTCGATCGCTGGAGTGCGATCGTGCAGCGTCGTACTCAAGATTTTCCGCTCTGTCCAGACTGCAACTGTCCCACGCCACCCGGCGAACTTCAGCGCTGGTCAGTTTGCGCCATTTGCGCGGCGAAATCCTGAAGCAAATTAGAAAACAAGTCAATTTAAGCCCCATCGCACATTATTTAGAACTTGTAAACCGTCTTTCTAATGAAACATATCTGTCTCTGTTTCTAGAAGTTCAAAGAAATTTCGTAGGCGATACTGAGACAGAACAATGATGAAAAAAATAGAATACTTTTAGGCATGAAATAATTCTGATGCCAAATAATTCTCAAGTTAGACCACTCTTAATCAAACCGGAGTCTTCTGCATTCTCTCTGATCCCCAGCTTGTTTTGGTCGAAACAAAAAGCGATCGCTCTAGATTTGAAAACATCCTTCTTAAATCTGGAAAAGATCTCCAAATTATAAAGACAATGTGAAACCCTTTTTTTAGTACTAACTTCTAGAACCATGTCAGAGCGAAGATTTCCAAGCTTTTATCTGCAAATCTCACTTGAAAGAGGATCCACAATAGAGATTAGGAATTCTATTCATTGAGAGAGTTCTATTATTCATTTCAAATCTTATCGAAATGAATCAGTTCATTAACTGAATCGGTCTCAAACCATTCGGCTCATAACAAAACCCAAGACTTCCCTAAGAAGTGAATTCAATTACCGTCGTAATTTTATAAACTGTCCGAGACATGAAAAACAACGATACTTTCACTTCTGCTTGCCGCCATTGCCGCTTCTATTCCCCTGAAGGACGACGCGGTGGAACCTGTAGTCAGCTTAATGTCACTGTCCAAAGTTCTTGGAAAGCTTGTTCGCTCGCGACCTCGGTTTTCGAGCCGAGTTGGGGCTTTGCAAAGCTTCCGGTCTTACATCGTGAAGCAGCGTTCTTGAGAGCGACGAGCACTGAAAGTATCGCGTTTACTCAGACTGCTGAACCGATCGCTGTCGAAGTCTCAGCGACCTCACTTTGACAAATCGACGATACGCATCTTGATACAGGGTGCGATTTCTCACGCGAAAAGCCGAGATCACAGCGATCTCGGCTTTTTTAGTTCAATCCAAATTTAAGGATTCTGAGGAGGCGATTGAGGTGCTTGAGTCGTCGGCTCTAGAACAACAACTCGCTGATTTGGGTCAGCCCGATTTGTTTGCTCCTGAGCGATCGCTGCTGCCTGACGCGGATCAAAATAGCGATTAAAGTCGGTTTTCAGCCGAGCAACTCGCGTATCGGTGGTATTGACTTCGGCTTGAATTTCTTTTAGCTTTGTCTGCTGGCTGACACTATAAGGAATCAACTGCGCCAAAGCTGCGATCGCAGCG
>DATJEM010000274.1:0-5303 GCA_035496615.1 Leptolyngbya sp. | reverse complement strand
ATCAAATCATCAGTGCAGTTGGCAATCCCCAGCAGCAAGCTTCCACCGATCAACTCGGCAGCATTCTCGGAGTCGCGCAACAAGTCGTCGGCAATCATGGCGTTGATCCGGGTTCAACGCAAGCGATTATGTCTCTCCTTGGCAATCATGTTCGATCGTCTCTACAATCCACGCAAGCCAATCAAGGCACGGATCAAGTCCAGTCCCTCGTCAATCAGTTCGCTGGATTCGGCAGCAATCCCCAAGCGGTGTCTGCTCTGTTTCCGGGAGGACAACAGCAGCAAGTTTCTGAAGACATCGCTCAACGGACAGGCATCGATTTCAACATGATCCAATCAATGCTGCCCGTCTTGATTCCGGTCGTTCTGAATATGCTACAAGCCGGACAAACTCAAGGCGCTCAATCCGGTGGCAATCCAGTTCTAAATACCTTTTTAGATTCAAACCATGATGGCAACGTGGACTTAGGCGACGTGATGGGCATGGCAGGACAATTTCTCAGTCAACGACAGTAGGTCTCGCTGGTTTAAACAGGCAGAGGCGGACTGATTCCGAATCGATTCCGCCTTTCGCTTGCTAGAAATTATTGCGGCTAAAGCTTTTACTGCCTCCGGCTGCGCCTGCACGCGGTTCCCGGGGCTTCGCTTTGTTGACTTTTAGTTCTCGACCCAGCCACTCTGCACCATCCAACTCTGCGATCGCGGCATCTTCTTGAGCATCATCCGCCATCTCGACGAACGCAAACCCGCGCTTCCTGCCAGTTTCCCGGTCTGTGGGAAGGCTCACCCGGCTAACTTCGCCATACTCAGCGAACACTTCTTTTAGATCGTCTTCAGTTGCCTGAAAAGACAGGTTTCCAATATAGATAGTCACGTTACTCTCCAAACCATTCGTGTGAGGGCGAACTCGGAGAAAGCCGATCGAGCAGAAACAGTACCGCTCACAAAATAGCTGTCACCGAACTCATTTGAGAGTATTATACTAGATTCCCCTAGAATTGAGAAGCACAACAGAGGGCATTCGTCTACGGATAAAAATAGGAAATTCTATCATTCACGTTGCAAATT
The DNA here is from genome assembly GCA_035496615.1 of Leptolyngbya sp. Taxonomy (GTDB): domain Bacteria; phylum Cyanobacteriota; class Cyanobacteriia; order Leptolyngbyales; family Leptolyngbyaceae; genus Leptolyngbya. Next base: position 4,236 of record DATJEM010000274.1, on the reverse strand, counting down.
CTTATCAAAGAGACGATGAAGGTCGCTACAGACTGATCGATCAGGACATTGATCAGAAAGTCTGCGCTCAGAAAGTTGACAAAACGTTACAAAATTAGCGAAACTTGGAGGCATAGTTCAGTACCGAATGTGCTGTTCTAGAACGATCGAGTTTATGCAAGGAGCGAATTGAATTCTTCGATCGAGCTTCGATTCGTTTCTGTCTGTAGCGCAGGCAACATTTGAGCAGGGTTTGGAAGAAAATTTGGCTTCTTAACCTTGTCTTAAGTCTGTAAGTGTACTCTGTTGAATATACCTACCTACGTTGCCTTGCGTTTTATTTATGAGATTTTCTCAACGAAGAATTCATTTGGGAGTGTCTCTTTCCTCCCTCGCTTTCCTAGTCATGGGTTTAGCGGCTTGCAGTCCCAAAACGACAAACGCTCCTTCTCAAGGTGCAACTAGCAATCGTCCCGCTGCGTCGGGCGGTGCAACTTCAATCAATGGAGCAGGGTCTACCGCTGCAAATTTGATTTATCAGCGCTGGTTTCAGGAATATAACAAAAAGAACCCGACTATTCAGATCAGCTATGACTCTGTAGGCAGCGGCGCGGGCGTAAAACGATTCTTGGATCAAACCGTTGATTTTGCCGGAACAGACGATCCACTGAAACCTGAAGATCGAGCAAAAATCCCTGCCGATCGCGGCAAAGCCGTTCAGATCCCATCTACTGGACTGTTTATCGTCATGGCGTACAACGTGACCGGATTAAATGATCTAAAACTGTCGCGTGAAGCATTCTGCGGCATTGTTGATGGCTCGATCAAGGCTTGGGACGATCCAAAGATCAAAGCAGATAACCCCACTGCGCCAAGCCAGCCCCTGAATTTTGTTCACCGCTCTGATGGCAGCGGAACCACGGCAATTTTTACGAGTCATGTGGCAAAAGCTTGTCCAAACTGGAAAGCAGGTTCCGGTAAAACCGTAGAGTGGCCCGTTGGAACGGGTGGCAAAGGCAACGATGGAGTCACCGCCCAAATTCAGCAAACCCCAGGTGGAGTCGGCTACATTGAGTACACTTACGCCAAGCAAAACAAGATTCCGATCGCAAGCCTGCAAAACAAATCAGGCGCATTTATTGAGCCAACGCCTGAAGCTGCTTCACTGGCTTTGAACGGCGAGCCGATTCCCGACGATTTTGCGCTGAAAGTGCCTGATCCCGCAGACAAAGGCGCTTACCCGATCGTCGGTTTGACCTACCTCTTGATGTACGAGAATCCGAAAGATCCCGCGAAAGCGAAAGACTTCAATGAATTCTTGAGATGGGCTTACCGGGATGGAAAAGGATCGGCGACCGAGCTAGGATATCTTCCCCTCCCGGAAGGAGTGACTGCAAAAGCGGTTGCAGCCCTTGATACAATCAAAGTTGCGGCAAAATAATGTTCGCGATCGGTTAGAGATCTCAACCTCTCGCCGACCTACGATCGTCCATGTTGTTTTCGTTCTGAACGAGTTTTTTATGGCTTCGCCTGCTGGAGATCGATCATCGCGAATGGCTTGGCGGCGCACAGATGCGTCTCGCTTTCTAGATAACGGATTTGTTTGGCTGACGGCTGCATTTGCGATCGGCGTTGGCGTTTTGCTAGTGATCATTGCAGGTCAAGTCGGAACCGATGCACTTCCTGCAATTGAGAAGTTTGGTTTAGGGTTTTTGGTGACGAGTCGGTGGAGCGTCCAGGATGACGTATTTGGCGCACTGACTCAAATTTATGGAACGCTGATCACTTCGTTTTTGGCGTTGTTCATCGCGGTTCCGATCGGCGTTGGGGTCGCCCTATTTCTGAGTGAAGACTTTCTGCCGCCGCGCGTGAAGCAGCCGATCATCTTTATGGTGGAGCTGCTTGCCGCGATTCCGAGCGTCGTTTATGGATTGTGGGGCATTTTCGTGCTGATCCCGATCTTGCGACCGATCGGCATCTGGCTGAATTCGGTTCTAGGTTGGATTCCCATTTTTAGTGAACCGCCCGCAGGTCCCGGAATCTATGTCGCTGGAATTATTTTGGCAATTATGATTTTGCCGATTATTGCGGCGATTTCGCGGGATGCGCTCGTTGCCGTTCCGTCGGAATTACGCCAAGCCGCGTATGGACTTGGAGCAACGCGCTGGGAGACAATTTTTCAAGTGTTGCTGCCTGCGGGGTTTTCGGGCATTGTCGGCGGCATTATGTTGGCGCTAGGTCGGGCAATGGGCGAAACAATGGCGGTCACGATGGTGATTGGAAACGTCGATTCGATTCGATCGTTCTCGATTTTGTCTCAAGGTTCAACCGTGGCATCGCTATTGGCAAATCAATTTGCAGAAGCCAGTGGGCTTCAAGTGGCATCATTGTTGTATGCAGCATTGGTCTTGTTTGCATTGACGCTGGTGGTGAATGTGTTGGCAGAAATTGTTGTCCGCCGATTTAGCATGAAGCTTTAGGCACTCTCTCGAATTAGACGAGGATTTGTATGACTTCTCCAGAATTTGAACCGCCCAAGCGGAGTCTAAAGAAAATACCAGGTTCTCCCCGAACTCTATTTTCTTCAGCGATGACGGTTTTAACGTTTGTGAGTGCAGCATTAGCATTGATTCCATTAGCAGCGGTGACATACTATGTTCTGGTTAAAGGAGCTTCTCGCCTGGTTCCGAGTGTGTTTACGGAGTTACCGCCTGCACCGGGATTAGCGGGCGGCGGCTTTGGCAATGCTTTCGTCGGGACGCTGTTGACAGTTGGGATTGCAGCACTCATGGCAATTCCGTTTGGAATCATTGGCTCAATTTATCTATCTGAGTTTGGACGCGATACCAAGCTGGCGCAGTGGGTGAGTTTTTTCACCAACGTCTTGAGCGGTGTACCGTCGATCGTCATTGGAGCCTTTGCTTACACCGCGATCGTTTTGAACACCGGAACCTTTTCGGCAGTGGCTGGAGGATTTGCCCTGGCGGTGTTGATGTTGCCGACGATCGTGAGAACGGCAACCGAAGCGCTGGAGGCTGTGCCGAATGATTTTCGTCAAGCGGCGATCGGGCTGGGTTCGACTCGACTGCAAACGACATTGAAAATTGTGCTGCCGACTGCCCTGCCAGCGATCGTCACGGGAATTATGCTGGCACTGGCACGGGCGGCAGGAGAAACGGCTCCAGTATTATTTACTGCCTCGTTTAATCGCTTTTGGAATACAGGCGTGTGGGAGCCGACGGCAACAATGTCGCGCTTGGTGTTTGACTTTGCGACTTCTCCGTTTCCGGCTCAACAGCAGCTTGCCTGGGCAGGTTCATTGGTGTTGGTGCTACTGGTTTTGATCACTAGCATTTTGTCTCGCATGGTGATCAAAAGTCGATAACTCCTGTTTGAAACGCTCCCATCCTTTATTCTTTACCTGAATTATGACTTCCTCTAAAGTTCAAAATGCTCGCCAAACTGAAAGCGTGTTTCGCACCGAGAATCTCAATATCTACTATGGCAAGTTTTTAGCGGTGCGAGATATCTCGATCGGGATTCCTAAAAATGCAGTCACAGCGTTTATCGGTCCTTCGGGCTGCGGCAAAAGTACCGTGCTGCGCTGTTTTAACCGATTGAATGATCTGATCAAATCGTTTCACCTTGACGGCAAAATTTACTATCGCGATCAGGATCTCTATGCGTCTGAGATCGATCCGGTAGAAGTGCGGCGACAAATTGGTATGGTGTTTCAGAAGCCGAATCCGTTCCCGAAAACGCTCTACGACAACGTGGCGTTTGGTCCACGCTTGCTCGGTTACAAAGGCGATATGGATGAGTTGGTTGAACGGTCGCTTCGACAAGCCGCGCTTTGGGACGACGTGAAAGATAAACTCAAAGCCCACGGAACTGATTTATCTGGGGGTCAACAACAACGGTTGTGTATTGCGCGGGCGATAGCGGTTCAACCGGATGTGATTTTGATGGATGAACCTTGTTCAGCGCTTGATCCGATTTCGACTCTGAAAGTTGAAGATCTGCTGCAAGAGCTAAAAGAGAAATATACGATCGTGATTGTGACTCACAATATGCAGCAGGCATCTCGCGCATCAGATTACACGGCGTTCTACAACGTGGAAGCAAATGCAAAGGGACAAAGAACCGGATTTATTGTGGAATACGATCGAACGGAGCGAATTTTCCAAAGTCCCCAAGAGCAAGCAACACAAGCTTACGTCAGCGGTCGTTTTGGTTAAGTTGTAAATTTCATCATCA
>DATJEM010000273.1:0-7680 GCA_035496615.1 Leptolyngbya sp. | reverse complement strand
TACCTTGTCGTCATTTCTTGGGTATCCTCGATTGTTGTTCGGCTGGCGCGTTTAAATGGGGCAGCACGAGAGATCTATTAGCGGTTCCAGAAGTGATTCACCAACAACGGTACGATCGCTTTATGAAAAAGCAGGCTTGGCAGATGATCGCCTCAGCAGCTTCTAATCAAAAAGCTTTAGATGCCTCTGAGATTAATACAGAACGCGGGCAGATCGGTGAGCATTCTCCCTTTGCTGCGGCTTTAATTGAGGGACTGTCTGGAGATGCCGATCGTCCCCCTGCGGGAAAACCAGTTGGAGATGGTGTCATTATTGCAACTGAACTTTATCTCTATCTGCGCGATCGCATTGAACTCGCACCCGGATCTGAGCGGCAAACACAGACTCCCGGAATCTGGTCGATGAAAAAACATGACCACGGAGAATATGTTTTTCTCACGCCCGGACATCCCCTGAACTTACCGGATGCTGCTTTATTAGATGAATCTCAAAATCCTTATCGTGGCTTGGAATCATTTGAGACACAGCACAAAGACTTATTTTTTGGGCGAACTGCGATCGTCGATCGACTACAGGAGTTTATCGTTCGCAATCCCTTCACGGTCGTACTCGGTGCATCCGGCTCCGGAAAATCAAGCTTAGTCAAAGCAGGATTAATTCCTCAGCTTGAGGCTGAAACCGATCCGAATTGGATGAGCCTGGTGATTCGCCCTGGAAAATCTGCGTTTGCTGCACTGAATCGGGCGTTGAATCAAGCAACGGATTCTCAAGCGTCTTACATAACAGTGATCACGGATTGGAAAAGTCGCAATCCTGACACAAAAATGCTGCTGATAATTGACCAATGCGAAGAGTTGATCACACTCAGTCAAGATCAGCAAGAAAGCCATCGGTTCTTGAGCGAACTTAAAGCTCTGATTACGACGCATTCAGACCTCGTTAGAGTGGTTCTAACACTACGCTCTGACTTTGAGCCGCAACTGCGAGATTTGGCGCTTAGAGATCAGTGGCAGACGGCTCGCTTTATTGTGCCTGCAATGTCGCGATCGCAACTCCGAGAAGCGATCGAAAAACCCGCAGAAGCGCGAGTGATGTATTTTGAACCGTATGACCTGATCGAGCAATTGATCGATGAAGTTGCAGATATGCCGGGAGGTTTACCGCTGTTGTCGTTTGCACTCAGCGAGCTTTATTTGAAGTATCTCGATCGCCAGCAAACCGGAGAAGCACCCGATCGAGCCATCAATCAAGCTGATTATCAAAGCTTAGGCGGTGTAACATACAGCCTCACTCAACGCGCCGACCAAGAGTACAACAATTTGGGCAGTGCTTACGAACCAACGATTAAAACCGTGATGCTGCGAATGGTTGCAGTCGGAGGCGGTGAATTTGCTCGACGCAGAGTGTCTGGGTCAGAATTGATGTATCCTCCTGCGAAGGCTGAACAAGTCGAAACCGTAATTGCTCGCTTTTCCGCCGCTCGATTGTTAGTTGAAGGACAAGACGAGCAAGGAAATCGCTATGTAGAACCCGCTCACGATGCGCTGATTCAGGGCTGGGCAAAGCTGCAAAATTGGGCAAAATCAGAGAAAAACTTAGGATTGCAACGCCGCCTCACGCCAGCCGCTTTTGAATGGAAAACGAAGCAGGAAAAGCGATTTCTGTGGAATGCTGACCCATATCTTGATGTGCTGCAAAAAGAAGTACTCAACTCACCAGACAACAACTGGCTGAATCAAGTTGAAACCGAATTTGTTCAGCGCAGTGTTCAGCGCAGACAGTTTAATGTTCGGACTCGGTGGGGAACGGCGATCGCAGTCATGCTGGGTTTAGGGGGACTGACGATCGCGACTTGGATCGGTCAGAACAGTGCCACGATCGGGCAAATGCTGGCAAATAGTCAAACCGCAGAAGCTAGCTTGCAGAGCCAACAAGTCACGCTTGATGCTTTGCTCAGTAGTCTACGCGCCGGAAAATCTTTGCAGGAATTGCTGCACCAAATCGCCTTCAAACCAAATCAAGACCAGGAATCTCAAGTCGTTCGCACTTTACGAAAAGCGGTCTACACCGTCAGAGAAACGAATCGCTTGAGTAATTTTCCCGGTGGCGTTCGAGAAGTATTTTGGCGCAACGAACAACTTCTAGTAGCAGGCATAGAGCGCAATGGCACCATTCATATTTGGGATCGAAACGCCCAATCGCTAGCGGAGTCACCAGCACCAGCGGATTCGGTTTCCCAAGTTCAATTTAGCCCGGATGGCAATTTTCTTGCGATCGCACTGAGCAACGGCAAGATTCGGCTGTGGAATTGGCAACAAAAACGATTCATCGAATGGCAAGCTCATCAAGGCTCGATCGCAAGCATCCGATTTAGTCCCGATGGCACCAGGCTGGCAAGTGCTGGCGGGCTTACTGCTCACGTATGGAACTTGTCCGGCAAATCGCTGCAACAATTCTCTCATCCTCGCAACCCATTTATCGGGGTCGGATTTGATAAAAATGCTCAACTGCTGATGGTGACAGCTTCTCAGCAATCCCAAACTAAACGAGCTTACTTACTCAACTCGTTCGGAAAAGAGATGAACCAACAAGACATTGACAATTATGGCTCGATCGGAGACTTAAGTGCTGTTCTTAGTCCAAACGGCGAGGAAGTGACGATTAACTATGGTGGTGGAAGCAGTGCGGGCGAGAGAAGCTTACTGTGGAACTGTGGAGTTCAAGGCGGGATGTCTCGAAAATTAGGAGGAGACACAATCACAGCTTTTAATCGAGACAGTACTCAGCTTGCAACAACGGGATCAGAGAGCGGAACGATTTCTCTTAGAGGCGAAGCGGGTACAACGACAACCCAACTCAAAGGATATCAAGGTCAAGTTGTCAGCCTGAACTTTAAAGCAGATAGCAACCTACTAGCGGCGGCAAGTTCAGACGGTACGGTTCGGCTGTGGGAACTGACCCTTCAGCCATTGAAGCTGGTGAAACAACTTCCAGGGATGATCAAAACCGTAGGATTTCGTCCAGATGGTCAACTTGTCACGCAAAGCCGTGATGGAAAGCTCCACTGGTTAGACAAAGCAGGCAATCCACTCACCAACTCAACAACAGCATTCCCACTATTTACGGCTTTAAGTTTTCGACCCAAAAGCCAGCAACTGATTGGAACCGCAGAAGACGGACTTCATTTTGTTGAGGTATCTGGCAACTCATCAAAAGTGCTTGCAGGTGACTATCGTGGAAGCGTCAGTTTCCGCCCGGATGGAGAACAATTTGCTACGATCGTTGATAATACGATCGTAGTTTTAGACTCGTCTTCAGGAAAAACTGTAAATACTTTCAAGGAAGCAGGACAGCTTATCAAAAGTGTGATTTGGCGACCGGACGATCAGAAGCTTTTATTTTCAACGTTGGACGGCATAAGAGAGCAAAAAACCGTTCGCTTGTGGGATGCACTGTCTGCTGAACAACTTGCAACTCCTTTAGAGAACAGTCCGGAGATTTCCGCATTAAGCTTTAATGCGTCGGGTAGTTTAGTTGCGGTCGCTCAAAAAGCGGGTCAGGTCAGTCTGTGGTACTCGGAAGGAACCAAAATGACCACCTTTCAGGCACAAGATGGCGAGATCGCAGCGCTCAGTCTAAGCCCTGATAGTTCAGCTTTAGCAACGGTCGGTGAGGATGGGACTGCCAAACTATGGAAAATCGGCGATTTAGATGATTTATTGAAGCAAGGCTGCGATCGCGCCCAACCATATTTGCAGAATCCCAACTCGGCTCAAGACTTTCGAGAGATGTGCAGCAAGATTGAGGACTAGGTTTGTAGATGTGACTGAGCGGCAACTGAGCGGCAACTGAGCGGCAATGTCACAACTGCATCAGTTCGATTACTGGGTAGGTATCAAGAAGCAACGGAACACATCAACCACATCCGTTCTCAAGGAGAAACCCATGAAATCGCTTAATTCTGAAGTTATCCGCGCTTTGATTCCGATCTTCTTAACCAGCACAGGTGGACTGATTGCGCTGGTGCTAATCCTCTCCGCGATCGTGTCGCCGAACGGGGATCAAAAACTTAGCGACGGAAAATGGGCATCAGCAATGGGTCTAGCAGGAACCGCGATCGGCGGTGCTGCTGGTTTGGCTCAATCCCAAAAAGGCGAATCAGAGATCAAGACTCGAAACTCGAACAGCGAATCAACCGAAACCAAGACAACCATTGGTTAAAGCCCAGGTTAAGGTTAGATGGCGCGTTTCAAACTTGCAAGCACCGAAGCCAACAAAATAGCAGTCGATTCCTCTATCCTTGCAATTTTGGCTGATTATCGCGTAAGGGTTATAAGTGGCTGTAATTTTACTATGCTTAAGAATTGTCCAACCGAATGATTTAGGTTCAAACGCTCTATTCACATCAGGAGTCGCATTGCCCAATGAGTGATTCAGCAAAATACTGGAACCTGTGGCAGATTAGTCCTTCTCACCCAAGCGGGTATCGATCGCAACCCCTCTCGATCGCTCACGCTTATTTCGAGCAACAGTTCGATCGATCCTGTGAAGATACACTGCTGCAATCTGCCCTGCTGTCACAATTTCGAGAAAGCCTTGATGTCCTCGATCGCGCTCAGGCTGGATTGTGTTTACGATGTTCAGTTTCTGACCCGATTCTCAAGGCTTGTAAGAAACTAGAAAATCTGTTTGGTGGCGACAGAAGCTTCACGTATCGTGATTTGTTGCCGTTTGTGCTAAATGATGATGGTAAACGGCTGATTTTGCTGGATGACGATGGAAAAACTCAGGTTGTGATTTCGCGATCGGGGGAAGCTTGCAGGATTGCATTCAAAACCTTTGCTGTGGAGATTTTGCGAACCTTCAAGGCAAATGCGCTGAATCGAATGAGTTTGAACAACTGGGCTTATCTACAAACCAAACAAAATGCAGAACTAAGAGCTTATCTGTCTGAGTTTGGCTTTCAGAACTTGAGCGATTGGGCACTGCTGAATCGAGCAAAACTAAAACAGCTTGCACAGTTGTCCGATCGAGATCGAGCGATGGTTGAAGCGTTTCATGCGGTTTATCGCCGCGATCGACGTTCACAACGCGCTACTGCGGGAAGCTGCCCCGATCCATCAATGCAACAGCTTGAAGAAATGCAAAAGCAGCTACCGTTGGCAATCACACCACAGCAAGTATTCATCGCCTTAAAACAGATTGCGGTACAGCTTAGACAGTACGACATTTGGAGCTACCGAGAACCCTTAGAGATCAAAGACGCAGATAGCAATGAATATGTAACCAGAACAGATTTGCCGAGCAGTGCGATCGATGAAACAGAGATTGAGCAGCAAGAATTTTTAGAGTTTCTGCGGGAACAGCTTCAACGGGTTTTGACGCAAGCGATCGAGCAGGAGATTCACAGCATGATTGTTAATCTAGAAAACAGCAAGCGATATGCACCGTTTGCAAAGAAGTTTATTCCTGGATTGCAATTTTACTATGGTCAAAGTCTTTCGTTAAAAGAGATTGCACCGCTGCTAGAAATGACCAGTTGGGATCAAGCAAGACGAATTCTCAATCCTGGAGAACTGTTGAGCAGAGTGCGATCGTCTACGCTGCAAAACTTGCTAGATGTCGTGCTAAAAAAAGCAGAGCAGCAAGGCTTAACTCAAAACCCGCCTGAGTCTAATTATCTACGATCGCTGGTTGAACAAATCGAAGCGTATGCTGATGCCGAAGTGTTTCAAGCGGCAGTCGAAGAAATCAGAGCCGGAAAGCATCGCTCAATGACCAGCGTTTATGCAAAGCAAATTTTGAGCTATATCGCAGGGCGCAGTTCTCAATCAGAACTCAAGTCGCTGCAACCATCTTCTTCAACCTAAGATTCAATATAGGAGCTATCCCAATGATCACCACGAATCGAACGAGCGAGTTCAGGCTATTGCTACCGGAGACAATTTGGCTTGAGCCAGCACAATACGAGCAAGCGAAGCGAATCAGCGAGGCTGAAATTGACGAATCACACCGCTGGCAGAGCTACTTAGAGGCTTTAGCATTGCTTGGCTTTGAAGCCTGGTTAAAACAGCGATTGAAAAACACGATCGTCGATCGAACCTTCGATGCTCAAACTCAGTTGTGTTATTTGCAAGCGAAAAATTTCAAGATTGAAGTCATTGCATCCGAGCATATCCTTGATGAAATGATTTACATTCCAAAAAATCGAATTGAGCAGCCCGACACGATCGCACCGTTCTATGTGGCAATTGAAATCTTAGAAGAGCAAGCCGAAGCGATCGTGCGAGGATTTTTATCACACGATCGACTGATGCAGTATTGCGCGAATCAACCTGAAGCAGATTGCTATCCGATTCCGATCGTTCAATTCGATCCAGAACCCGATCATTTAGTCGCGTACTGTCGCCATTTACAGCCGTTGTCTTCTATTGCAACATCAGATTTGATGGCGGATAGACTCAACCCGACTCGAACGAAGTTGAGCCAATGGCTGCAAGACATTTTTGATCAAAGTTGGAACGCGATCGAGACTTTAATCAATCCAGAAACGCAATTGCTATTAAGTACTCGCAGTCTTCAAGCAGGTTCTCAGCGTGGCAAGCTCATTAATTTAGGACTGCAATTGGATGATCAAACCGTTGCAATGCTGATTACCATCACCCCAGAAGCCGAAGAGAAATTAAAAATTCTGGTGCAACTGCATCCGATCGAAGATACACAGTTTTTACCACCAGACCTTCAAATAACATTGATCTCTAACACTAGACAAACGCTACAAACCGTTAGCGCTCGATCGCAAGATAACTACATTCAACTAAAACCGTTCAAAGGAAAATCGGGGCAACGTTTTTGCATTGAAATTGCACTCCACGATCGACGAATTCAGGAAGCCTTTGAGATTTAGAATCTTATGAACGCATCGGTGCTAATTCAGCTTGGCAGTGGTGATCTGTCTGTCGGCTTTCCAAAAGTAAGTGTCCAAATTTGGAGTGCTGATCGATCGCTGCCCGAACAATTTACGGGAAGCTTACCCGCCGCGCCGCACCTGACTGAGTTTTATCAAAACTGGCAGGCAATTTATCGACACTTATGCGATCGTAAACCGCTTCGTACCCTTGAAGACGATGAGCTAGAAATCGAGCAGGATGGAATTACCAACGTTTCGCACGTGAGTTTTGACACCCTCTGCCATCAGCTATCTCACGCACTGAATGAGTGGCTCCGATCGAGAGGATTTTTAGAAGTTGAGCAAAAACTACGATCGCGGCTTCAGCCTGACGATCAAATTCGCGTGATCATTGGCAGTAGCGATCGCACACTGAAACGATTACCCTGGCACTGCTGGAGCTTTTTTCAAGACTATCCAAATGCGGAAATGGCGTTGAGCCAAGCGGAATATCAACGAAATCACCCAGCGCAACGCAACACAGATCGCCAACAGACTAGAATCTTAGCCATTTTAGGCAATGCTCGTGGAATCGATTTAACAGCAGAAGCAGCATTCCTCAAAAGCCTACCGAAAACCGAAGTTTCCTTTTTAATTCACCCAACCCGCGAAACACTCAACGCAGCACTCTGGGACTCGCGAGGCTGGGATCTGTTATTTTTTGCGGGTCACAGCGACAGCGCCACCGAAACCGGACGGATTTATATCAATGAAAATGCAACGCACAACAG
>DATJEM010000272.1:0-3120 GCA_035496615.1 Leptolyngbya sp. | reverse complement strand
TCTGTGTTGGCGAGGTTTTCGGGATTGGAACAAAGCGGGTTTAAGCAATGGCTCATGAGGACGACGCAATGAAAACACATTGAAGCTGCTAGTTATCCGCAGAGTACCCAGATTGAGAAAGTGAGAGAACAGAAAATTGGGAATCGCAACGGCGCAACAGCGGTAGAATGAGGCTTGATTGATGTGATTCTTGAAGGCGACGGATGCGTATCTCTCTGAATTGGCTGCGGGAACTGGTGGAAGTTTCGATGACTCCAGAGGCGTTGGCGGAAAAGCTGACGATGGCGGGGTTTGAAGTAGAAGAGATTGAAGATCGACGCACCTGGGCAGATGGGGTCGTTGTTGGGAAGGTTTTGACGCGAGAACAGCACCCGAATGCCGATCGTTTAAGTGTTTGTACAGTAGAAATTGGGGCTGAAAGTCCGTCTCAGATTGTTTGCGGTGCAGCAAATGTTCGGGAGGGAATTTTCGTTCCGGTTGCCCCATTGGGAACATACTTACCAAACGTAGATCTGAAGATCAAACCCGCAAAGCTCAGAGGCGTGGAATCGAAAGGAATGATCTGTTCCTTGTCAGAATTAGGCTTAACCAAAGAATCGGAAGGGATTCATATTTTTGATGAAGCTGTGACAGGTGAATTGCAGACAGGAATGGATGTTCGCCCCCTGTTGGGATTAGATGATGCAATCTTGGATCTGACTTCAACGGCAAATCGAGCAGATGCGCTCAGCATGATTGGGATTGCGCGAGAAGTCGCAGCGTTGACAGGTGGAGCGTTACGACTGCCAGAACCCGCTACACCCCAGATTGAGCAGAAGCGGTCGCTATCAATCAGAATCAGTGATCCTCAAGCCTGCCCGACTTACATCGGAACGATGATTGAAAATGTGAACATTGCACCTTCGCCGCTCTGGTTGCAGCGTCGATTGTTGGCAGCAGGAGTGCGATCGATCAACAACATTGTCGATGTCACCAACTACATCATGCTGGAATGGGGACAGCCGCTGCATGCGTTTGATCTCGATCGCTTGATCAAAATTGCGGGAACAGATCAGATCGAGATGGGGGTAAGGTTTGCTGAATCGAGCGAATCCGTCAAAACGCTTGATGGTCAAGAGCGAAAGCTCCAGGAACAAGCCCTGTTAATCACAGTCAACGACCAGCCAACCATGTTAGCGGGTGTGTTCGGCGGTGAGGAAACGGAGGTCAGCAACCCCACACAAAATGTTTTGCTCGAAGCTGCAATCTTTGATTCTGCTGCCATTCGCAAATCCGCCCGATCGCAGGGTTTGAGAACCGAAGCTTCCGCCCGCTACGAACGCGGAGTCAATTGGGCAGGACTTGAAACGGCTTGTCGTCGAGCGATCGAACTCATTCTCGAAACCGCAGGCGGAACGATCGCAGCGCAATCGACGATCGACCATCGACAAGGAACACTAACCCGAACGATCGAGCTTCGATTAGAGCGAGTTCAAGAAGTATTAGGCATGGTCGAGCGCGGTGAATACTCGTTTGATCTACTATCTGAGGATGTCGAGCGAACTTTAACCGCATTAGGCTGTGAGTTGAAGTTAGAGAGCTTCGGAACTTGGATCGTCACTGTTCCACCCTATCGCTATCGGGATTTAGAACGCGAGATTGATTTGATCGAAGAAATTGCAAGGCTGTATGGCTACAACAATTTCGGTGATACTTTGCCGGATAAAACTGAAGGGGGATATCTCTCGATCGAACAATCAATCTCGCGCAGAGTTCGCGAAGCGTTTCGAGGTGCAGGACTGACCGAACTGATTCACTATTCATTGGGCAAACCCGGAGAAGAACGTCAAGTGATTCTCGCCAATCCACTGTTCACGGAATACTCTGCACTGCGAGCGGATTTGATCAATGGATTGATTGATGCGTTTCAGTACAACCTAGAGCAAGGGAACGGCGCATTGAATGGGTTTGAAATTGGGCATATTTTCGCCCAGGAAGAAGAACTCGTCGAATCGGAAGCGATCGCAGGAATCTTGGGCGGCGATCCGACGCAGGGCAAATGGATTCGCGGCGGAAAAGACCAACCCATGTCGTGGTTTGAAGCAAAAGGCGCGTTAGATAGCGTCTTCGATCGCATTGGTCTAACGGTAGAATATCAGCCCGATCGACGCGATCCGCGGTTGCATCCGGGACGAACTGCCTCACTGTGGGTAGGTGGGACTCGCTTAGGCACATTCGGACAGTTGCATCCCCAACTTCGCCAAGAGCGCGGATTTCCAGATGAAGTCTATGTGTTTCAGCTTGATCTAGACGTTGTGATTCGGCAGTTAGCAACAGATGAAGCAATGGTTCCGATTTTCAAAGCATTCTCAACCTATCCTGCTTCTGATCGCGATATTGCTTTTTATGCGGCGCACGAGGTGACGGTTGTCGATCTAAAACGCACGATTGTTAAAGCAGGCGGCAAGCTCCTCGAATCGGTGCAATTGTTTGATGAATACAAGGGCGATCGCGTTCCTGAAGGTCAGCGAAGTTTGGCGTTTCGATTGGTGTATCGGGCAGACGATCGCACGTTGAAAGACGAAGACGTTGATCCGGTGCATCAAAAAGTGCGCGAAGCATTAGCGGAAAAATTCCGGGTAGAACTCAGAAGCTAACAGGTAAAACGATGTCAAAAAAGTATGTAGTTTGGGGGAGCTATTGCGAGGATGTTCTGGAAAAAAGAGCGCCCTATCGCCAAGCTCATTTAGATGGACTTGCAAAACAGAAAGAGGACGGAATTCTGATTACAATTGGGCCGACCAAAGACCTGACTAAAGTGTTTGGAATTTATCAGGCTGAAACCGAATCGATCGTGCGTAATCTAATCGAATCTGATCCTTATTGGAAACACCAAATTTGGACAGAATACGAGATCAAAGAATGGATTCAAGCCATTTAAGTTACAGCTTCCCGAACCTACAATGGGCTTACAGTCAGTGTAGCAACCATTGTAGAAATGGGCGGCAAAGCTGCTCTACAACTCAATACTTCAGGCATGAAGACCTTTGACAACGTTGCTAAACAAATAAAGCGATCGCGGCGTTACTTTCTAAAGACAATCGCTGGGTGAATGCTCAGAGAATCGAAGTCTCTAGGGGG
>DATJEM010000271.1:0-4552 GCA_035496615.1 Leptolyngbya sp. | reverse complement strand
TGCACTTCTGCCATATCAACAGGCGCACCTTCTTCGACCATTTGCGCCATCTTTCCGCCCTTGCTGATGAAATTTTGCACCGCTGCAAACATGGCGTTCACCTTGCGAGTCCGCCACTCATCAATCAAGACCTGTGTTGCTCGCGCTCCAAATCGGCGTTCCATTGCCTCGCGTAGATAAGCCGCATGTCCCGTTTCATCTTCAGCGACGCTGAGAATTCCTTTCTTTAGACTGGCGCTGACTGCATCATTCGGCAAAGCATCTGCAATTCTGAGAAAGTCTTTACTGGCATCCAACTCAAGAATATAAGTACTCGCTAGAAATACCTTCCATTCGATGTTTTGAGGTTTCAGTTGTTCTTGAGCATAGCCGCCAAAATAAGCGCCGAAAAAGGGACTGCGCTTTGATTCATCTGGTCTACCATCAATTTCTTTTGCTGGGGTTCGCATCTTGCTGAAGTCCATAACGCGCTGATTCAGTTGTTTCAGCCCGTGAGCAAAGATCTGACCATGCCGTTTCTCATCGCTGGCATGTCGATCGAGCCGTTCTGCTAACCAAGTTTCTCCCTCTGCTGCCGCTCGATCGCGCAACGCTTCTAAAAATGGGACTGATCCCGATTCCGCCATCTGAAATCCGGCGAGCAGGTTTGGGCGAGTTTCGCGATCGCGAATCCCACTCGACAAAATATAAGCACTCGCGCCCGAACCAACAATATGAAGGAATTGAGTTAAGAGATTCATAAATGGGGTGTGAAGTTCTTACTGCTGATGGTAACGCGTCTCTCAGGAAGCAAAAATCAACGCGCGTTAATTCCTAGCAGTCGATCGCGCTTTTGGCATGGCTCTTGACTCTAGTTTGAACTCTGGAATGTCTCGTAGTTCAGCTTCTTCTAAGTTGTATTGCTCACAAACTAAACTTAAGCGCAAACTTGAACTAACAACCGCATTCACCGAGTGAGTGAGATCGCCTTGAAAAAGAACTAGGTGATTCGCTTGGGGAGCAATTTTTCCAACTTGATGTTTGCGCGATCGCAGAATCAATTCTCCGCCAACTAAATCACTCGGAACAGTGACATACAAAACACTCACGAGCGCTGGGGGATCGATCGTTTTGCAGTAAGAGCGCAATGAGCGATCGATATGCGGATCAACTCTCGATCCCGATTGCAGCAGCAAGGGATTGAGATAAAACGCATTGCAGTCCGGCTGTAAGGCTCGATCGAGATAGGGCTTGAAATAAGGAAACTGTTGTTCGACGGTTTGAAGGTGCGATCGACGGAATGCGAGCGAAAATCCTTTCGTTCCCACAAAGTCCCGATTGAGATTGTTCACCACGAAGTAAGGACAAGCCAAAATTCGTTGATGTAACTTACTGAGATATTGAGCGGAAAACGCTCCAGAATGTTGATGATAGTAAGCCAAGACAGAATAAACGAGTTCAATCGACGGATGTACATCACGAGTCTAAACGCGACAGACTGGGATAAGCTCAGAATTAAAACAACTCTTTTCACATCGCCACAGCAAAATATTCTTCTAGCTTGGAAACTCAACCGACTCTCAGGGCGCTTTCTGGTCGAGCCTCATTCCCGCATAATTCTGCCACAATAAGATCAGCCCCTTTAAGATTTGTGAAAAATATGAGTCTCAGCCTAGAGCAGATTGCCCAGCAGCTTGACAGCGAAAGTACCCGCGATCGCATGATTGCCCTTGCGAACCTGCGCGAAATTCCCGCCGAAGATGCTGTGCCCCTGATCAAAAAAGTGCTGAATGACGAGAGTTTACAGATTCGATCGATGGCAGTGTTTGCGCTAGGAATCAAGCAAACCGACGAATGCTTTCCGATTCTGCTCCACATTCTCGAACATGAGAAAGATTACGGGATTCGGGCAGATGCCGCAGGCGCATTGGGCTATCTCGAAGATCTAAGAGCGTTTGAACCGTTAGTTCGGATCTTTTATGAGGACACAGACTGGTTGGTGCGATTTAGCGCTGCGGTAGCACTTGGAAACCTGAAAGATCCACGGGCGCGCGAAGTTTTGATTCAAGCATTAGACAGCGAAGAAATCGTCGTGCAGCAAGCCGCGATCGCTGCGTTAGGAGAAATCAAAGCGGTGGATGCCGTGGATGAAATTTTGCGATTTGCTCAATCGGAAGACTGGCTAGTCCGCCAACGATTAGCGGAAGCATTGGGTCAATTACCCAGCGATAAGAGCGTTTCAGCCCTGCGATATTTAGAGAAAGACAGCAATTCAAACGTAGCAGAATCGGCGCGAATTTCTCTAGAACGATTAAGTTAAGCCCGATCGAATTTGGTAAGATGAGGCGAATTTGCGATCGAGTCCGGTAAAGCTTGGTATCATCCCTCTGATGATAGATTCTGCCTCGCGTACACGGCTTGCACAACCCGGCGATCGCAGGCTGGATTAGCCCCTATCGCAAGTACCCCTCACCCTACCTTCCCTATGAAATTGCTGTCTTGGACTCGTCTCCTAAGCTTCTCTCAACGCGTCGCGTCTCGATCGAGTTGGAAACGCTTGGCGCTAGGTGGTTTGTCTTTTGCAGCGACGGTGATGGTTGCCGCGTGCGGGATCACCTCACCTCAACTATCTTCGCTCACGCCCGAAAAGCTGATCCCGATGGTCTCGCCACCCCCCACCCTTCAGTCTAGTCTTGCAGTTGCCCTCGCTCCGGTGTGCGCTCAAGGCACTCCACTAGGCTATCAAGCCTCTACTTCGGTTCCGGCTGACTTCAAGCCTACGACTTTTGCGGCTGAGTCTCAACAAATGGCTGAAGAATGGAAGACGAAACTCGCTGCCGCGCCTTTTCCGCAGATTAATGCACGGGCACGACTGGCAAAAGTGCCAATTATGATGTATCACGACATCATTGCCAAGAAAGAAGTATTTTTCGATGTCACTCCTGAAGATCTAGAAGCGCATTTTCAACTGATTCAGAAAAATGGCTTGACTCCGGTAAGTTTGGATCAGCTTGTAGAGCATCTCACCACGGGGATTCCGCTGCCTGCAAAACCGATCGTGCTGACTTTTGATGATGGCTACTTGGGACACTATAAGTTTGTCTATCCGATGCTGAAGAAGTATCGCTATCCGTCGGCATTTGCAATTTATACTGCCAAGATCGATAAGCCCAGAGGCAGACCTGGCATGACTTGGGCACAGATTCAAGAAATGTCCGCTGATCCTTTGGTCACGATCGCGTCTCATAGTGTCAATCACCCCGATCTCAGCACGGTCACAGAGGATGCTCAACTGGCACTGGAGATGACCGAATCAAAGCAAGAATTGGAAACCAAGCTTGGCGTTCCGATTAAATATTTTGTCTACCCCGAAGGCAAGAACAACGATCGCGTTCAGCAAGCCGCGATCGCAGCCGGATATCAAGCGGCTTGGACAATGAGCGATGAGGCAAATCTCTTCGCAGCGGAATCAG
Source organism: Leptolyngbya sp. (assembly GCA_035496615.1). Classification (GTDB taxonomy): domain Bacteria; phylum Cyanobacteriota; class Cyanobacteriia; order Leptolyngbyales; family Leptolyngbyaceae; genus Leptolyngbya. The sequence goes on along the minus strand of DATJEM010000271.1, from coordinate 1,100 downwards.
ATAACTTGTTCAGCATCTCGCGAATTGGACAATCGCAAACTGAGAAGGTTGTCACCCTCGCCCATGGCGGTCCGCCTGTGACGTTTTTCAATGGAGGGCTGGATTTTAGCGCTCCGGTTGAATTGACGAAAACGACCTCGAATAAAGTGCCTTTGATTATGGCAGCAGGCGGAAAGCCAACGACGATTCACGCCAAGACTCGGTATCAAGTGGCAGAAATTATCAAAGATACACCCGCGATCGCCGCCGTAGATGGGGGGTTCTTCTCGCTGGAATTTCTCGATTCTAATAAGATGATCGGACCGGTGATGAGCGCTCAATCGGGAACGTTTGTTGCCGCTCCGAAGGGTTCACTTCAGAAACTAGAAGGGCGACCGTTGGTATTAATTAGCAATCGCACGATTAAGTATGTTCCGTTTGATCCGCTAAAACACAACACTCGTGAAGGCGTTGCCGCAGAAATGAGCGATGTGCAAGATGCCTTTGTTGCGGGGGCTTGGCTGGTAAAAGATGGACAGCCGCAAACCGCAGAAACGTTTCGGGGACTGTTTGGCTTTGATGCGGAACGCGATCGCGCCTTTTGGGGAATTGATCAAGCCGATCGTCCGGTGGTCGGAGTGTCTGGCGATTATGTCAACTCGGTTGAGTTAGGCAAAGCGTTAAGTCAGGCAGGACTGAGAGAAGCCGTGATGTTGGATTCGGGGGCAAGTGCATCGTTGGCATTTAAGGGTGAGTCGATGATGAGCTATACGCCACGTCCCGTTCCGCACGTTGTCGCCCTAATGCCGCCTGTGCAATTGGATACTACTTGTACGACTGCTGCGAAACTGTAGGGCTTTCTCATGCGATAAGCTCAAGCTATTGGGCGATCAAGGAGTCTACGATCGTGATTTTCATCGATCAAAAACGGACTTTGCCTTTAACGGATAAATGAATTGATGTTCTCCAGCATGCCCCAAATTTAAGAACGATCCCGCTAATGATGGGCGAAGTTGTGGAAATTCAACAGGCACTTGAGATCGCAAATCAGGCAAACCTGACTCCTGAAGAATGAGACGAATTGGAACATCAACTCTTCTTTATTCAGGATCAGCGAGGTG
>DATJEM010000270.1:0-3472 GCA_035496615.1 Leptolyngbya sp. | reverse complement strand
GCTTATGGTACGCGACCCTACGAAACTTATTCAGGCGGAGAAGCCTTCCGAGTGAACTTTGCAATCCGACTAGCCTTAGCACGACTGTTAGCCCAACGATCGGGCACTGCCTTACAGATGCTGATCGTCGATGAAGGCTTTGGAACCCAGGATCAAGAAGGCTGCGATCGCTTAGTAGCGGCAATTAATGCGATCGCGCCCGAATTCGCCTGCATTTTGATCATTACCCATATGCCCCACTTCAAAGAAGCCTTCCAGTCGCGGGTTGAAATCACCAAAACTCACAACGGCTCAGAGCTAATGTTATGTTTGTGAAGGAATTGATCTTCCACAGGAGCCACCAAAATGTCTACTGAAGAACAAAAGCCATCACCAGAACCGATCGACACGGCTACGATCGCCAACCCTTTGCTCAGATTTCTCATTGGCGCAGGGATTGGAACATTCGTCGCCTGGATTCCCATCTCGATCGCAGTTTACTCAACTCACACTGAATACCATCTCAGCCATTATCTTGCTCTATCCCTGTTTGGGCTGGCGTTCGGCTGGCTTGCCGTGGTGCAGAAAGACAACCTTGCAGACATGATCGAGCGAGTCTTGAATTCGATCACATTGGGTTAGTTTTGCGCGATCGGATAGATTTGCTACTCTTAATAAAAGAACGCTCCTTTACTGTGAAGTAGGGAGCGATTTTAGTTTTTTGTGAAGAGGCATCGCATTGGATCACTGAAGGGGCGGGATTTATTAAAGCTGTCGGATCTTAGCACTGACGAAATCATGAAACTGCTAGAGATTGCAGCCCAACTGAAATCAGGCAAGCTAAATCCGAGCGTCACGGTGAACGGGCATCCTCCAGTATTAGGACTGTTATTTTACAAAGCCTCAACCCGCACCCGCGTCAGTTTCTCAACCGCAATGTATCACTTAGGCGGTCAAGTTTTAGACTTACCTTTGAACGCCACTCAAGTCAGTCGAGGAGAGCCGATCGCAGATACCGCCCGTGTTCTCGATCGCTATCTCGACATTCTTGCCATTCGCACTTTTGAACAGTCCGACCTTGATATCTTTGCTCAAGAGATGCAAATCCCAGTGATCAATGCCCTCACTGATCTAGAACATCCCTGTCAGATTTTGGCAGATCTCCAAACCATCCAAGAGAACTTTTCGACCTTATCGGGTCTAACCCTGACGTATGTGGGTGATGGAAACAACGTTGCCCACTCCTTGATGATCGGTTGCGCTTTGGTTGGGATGAATGTTCGGATTGCCACGCCTTTGAACTATCGACCCGATCCGACCATCGTGCAACTGACTGAGAACATCGCCAACGGCAAATCCGAAGTTCTACTGACCGAAGACGCGATCGCCGCCACCAAAGGATCTCACATCATCTATACCGATGTTTGGGCAAGCATGGGACAAGAAGATTTAGCCGAAAGCCGCATTCCGCTGTTTCAGTCGTATCAAGTCAACGATGATTTACTCAGCTATGCCGACAAAGATGCGATCGTCCTGCATTGTCTCCCAGCGCATCGCGGTGAAGAAATCACCCATGAAGTGATCGAAGGCGCACAGTCCAAAGTTTGGGATCAAGCCGAAAACCGAATGCACGCCCAAAAAGCACTGATGGCAAGTCTGCTGGGAGCAGTTTGATCGCCAAAGTTTCTGAGGATGCTGTAAACTTTTGTTAATAGTATTTCTAACCCGCGACTATGACAAGCTCTCCTGGATTCGGTAAAAAAGTTCATAAAGAAAAGAAAGCATCGACTGGCAACGAAAAGCGCGAAAAAGCTTCTAAGCAGTTTGACGATTTCAAATCGAAAGGGCTACCGGAATACGAAATTTATCTCCGAGTCCAGGGGAAAAAGAAGCTTCAGTGGTTTCCCATTGGCGCGATCGCGGTCAAACGCTCGAATCAAATCAGTGATGCTATCTTTGCCAACGAAGAAGAACTCCTAAAAGGCGCGTTCCGACTGTTTCCCGGTTTGCGAAAAGAGCGAGAGTCGCTGGAATATGGCTATCGCCTCAAGGAATTCAAAGACGAAGAAATCCAGTTGGCAGTCCGTCCAAAACCGGGCATGCCAAATCTGGTGCAGGGCACGATCGCGTCAGTGGGCGAAAAGCTTGGCGGATTGTTCAAACCAAAATCCAAGTGATAAATTGCAACGCGCTTTAACTTCAATCCGCCAAAATGCTGCACAGGATGCTCTCCAGCTTAAAACTGAGGAATAATCCCCCCTGTTGCATACGAATTTGGTTGAGCTTTGCGGTACTGTGAACGAACATCACGCTGATCTCAAAATTCCCTACCACAAATATTCCTACCTATAAAATTCCTACCTATAAAATTCAATGGCTGCCGCTGTCTCCCTTCAAAACGTCCGTAAAGTTTATACCAATGTTCCCGTTGTAGACGGGCTTTCGTTTGAAATTCAAGCGGGCGAGATGTTTGGGCTTTTAGGTCCCAATGGCGCAGGCAAATCGACGACAATTCGGATGTTGACAACGTTGACGCAGCCTTCTGACGGACAGATTCAGGTTGCGGGATACGATGTCGTGAAGCAACGATCGCTGGTCAAATCCAGCATCGGCGTTGTCCTCCAACAGATCAGCGTCGATAGCGATCTCACAGTTTGGCAAAACATGGAATATCACGGGCGATTGCATCACATCCCCAACCCGCAGCGTCAGAAAGAGATTGACCAAGCGTTGGACTATGTGGAACTGAGCGATCGACGAAACGACCTGGCAAAAGCGCTTTCGGGCGGGATGAAGCGCCGCCTTCAGATTGCTCGCGCCTTATTGCACAAACCTAAGATTCTCTTTCTTGATGAGCCGACGGTTGGACTCGATCCGCAAACTCGTCGTCGGCTGTGGGAAATCATTCGCGAACTGAATCGGCAAGGAATGACAATGCTGCTCACCACGCACTATATGGATGAAGTGGAATATTTGTGCGATCGCATTGGCATTATGGATGCCGGAAAATTAATTTCGCTGGGAACATTAGAGGAATTACGTCAGCAATACGGGAAAGGGATTTTGATCAAACAGTCGGGTGAACAGTGGGACTACAAGTTTTTCCCGACTGTTGAAGATGCCAATCACTCTCTAGAACAGATCCCGGATAAAACTGGAACAATGACCCGTCCTTCAAACCTAGAAGATATTTTCGTCGAACTCACCGGACGGAACTTGGACTAATCGCAAAAGACCGATCGCAAAAGCAAACCGCCAGTTCTCGGAAGAATTAGCGGCTTACTTAGTATTCACAGAAATTTATTTTTAGAGCCTTTATATTGGCTGGCTCTCTTTAACCTTTAACTAGGATGCCAGAAGAATTTTAGATTTCGGGGTTGCGTAATCTTTTCTTCAGATTTGGTGTTTGTGTGGAGTCAAGGTTGCCCCTAAAGCTTGAGAGAGCCAGACTTCCATTGCATGAACCGGATAGCGGCGCACAACTTCATCCGCC
>DATJEM010000269.1:0-4563 GCA_035496615.1 Leptolyngbya sp. | reverse complement strand
GTTTTGTGGAACCGGAACAACCCCTGTTGAATGTAAAAAATTAGGCATTAAGAGTGTCGGAATTGAGGCAAATGGACTTGCGGCTTTTGCTTGCCGGACAAAGCTCGATTGGACAGTCGATCCAACTGCCTTAATGCGTCAGGCTGAAGACATCGCAACAACGGCACAAAGGGTACAAAATCAGCCCGATCGACCACTACGATCGCTGAGCGAAGACATGCAAAAATTGCTGCTGGCAAACTCCATCAGTCCCACTCCGCTCGACAAAACGCTAGTCTTGCTCGATCAGATTAAGCTTTATGCAACCGCAGACAACAATGCTCATCTGCGGCTTGCCTTAGCAAAGGCTTTAGTATTTTCGATTAGCAATCTGCGCTTTGGTCCTGAAGTAGGAGTCGGATCTGCAAAGTCGGATGCACCTGTGATCGAATCTTGGTTACAAGCTGTTCAGAACATTGCCAATGACTTACGATCGCTCGCCCCCCAAGCCGCGATCGAAGCCGTATTACATCATGCCGATTCGCGCAACGCCGCTCAAGTGCTTGCTCCGAACTCGATCGATGCAGACATCACCTCGCCGCCCTATCCCAATGAAAAAGACTATACCCGAACTACGCGACTTGAATCAGTGCTGCTGGGATTTATCAACAGCAAAGCTGAATTACAGGCGCTCAAACGCGGATTAGTTCGATCAAACACACGAGGCGTTTATAAGCTTGACGACGATGATCAGTGGGTCGCGCATCATCCTGAAATTCAGCGCATTGCTCAGGAAATCGAAGACCGCCGCATTGAACTGAATAAAACCAGTGGCTTTGAGCGAATGTATGCGCGGGTTACTAAGCTCTATTTTGGCGGAATGGCAAAGCACCTGGCTGAGTTGCGGACTGTCTTGCGTCCCGGCGCTCAACTTGCATACGTCGTTGGAGACCAAGCATCGTATCTGCGGGTGATGATCCGAACAGGTCAATTGCTGGCAGAGACTGCGAGTGACCTGGGCTACGAAGTCGTCAGCATCGATTTGTTTAGAACTCGTTTGGCGACCGCGACCGGAGAGCAAATCCGTGAAGAAGTGGTAGTCTTGCGGTGGAAGGGTTAGCTTTAACCTTTCGATTGATTGTAATCGTTCTTAGCACTCTTAACCCTATGACCGAATTCAATCAATCTAGGAATTGCCTCTATTAATCAATCAATGTCTTATTTGGCACACTATAGCAGTCCTTCCTCTGGCTCATTTCGCTCAGAAAATTAAGCCGAACTCCATTTTTTCTCATGACTCATTAAAGGTTATAAAATTCAACTGTTGAGTTTTAGCTGAGGTTGGGCACGTTCAGATCAGCCATTTTTCATCACATAAATCTAAATTGGCTGTGACTCCCAAACGATGAAGTTTTAGCCGACGCAGCAGTAATTTGAGACTCGATCGCAGGTTCTCGCTGTAGACTAAAATCTCGTTGCCGTTTCGACTGCATCCGTGTTCTTTGTTTAGTGGTAGCGCTTATCTGATATGACCCAAGACCTTGACCTGATCAAACTGCTCAGTCCTAGCGCATTGGATCAGATCATGTTGTATCTGGCATTTAGCGCCATGCGAACAGGAGGGCATCGCCACGGTGCATTTTTAGATGCTGCCGCAACTGCCGCTAAGTGCGCGATCTATATGACCTACCTGGAGCAAGATGGAAACATCCGGATGACCGGACATCTGCACCACATTGAACCGAAACGAGTCAAAGCGATCGTTGAAGAAGTCCGTCAAGCACTCACCGAAGGCAAATTACTTAAAATGCTAGGGTCACAAGAGCCTCGGTACTTGATTCAGTTGCCTTACGTTTGGATGGAACACTATCCGTGGCAGCCCGGACGATCGCGGGTTCCGGGAAGCAGTTTGTCTGCTGAAGAAAAGCGCCAAGTCGAACAAAAACTTCCGCCTAATCTTCCTGATGCCCAACTGATCAACTCAATTCAGTTGTCAGAACTGATCGAATTCCTGCATCAGCGATCGCAAGAAGATTTGCCCAACGATCAACGAATGCCCCTGAGTGAAGCCCTAGCCGAACATATTAAGCGGCGGCTGATTTATTCTGGCACGGTGACGCGGATCGAATCGCTTTGGGGAATGCCGTTTTATGCGCTGACTCGTGCGTCCTATTCTCCCAACGACCATGAAGAACGCGCCTACGTCATGATCGAAGACACTGCACGATTCTTTCGCGTGATGCAAGATTGGGCACAGCGGCAAGGACAAGCGATGCGGGTACTAGAAGAATTGGATATTCCGAGCGATCGAGTGGAAAGCGCGATCGCGGAGCTAGATCAGATGCTTCGCGGTTGGGCAGATCGCTATCACCAAGAAGGCGGCAAACCCTTTGTCGTACAGATGGTTTTTGGCTCAGCCGAGTTGTAACATTACACAATTTAAACTTTTGCAACTGTCTGAAAGAGTGTGACAGCTTGCCAGAGTAAACTAAGCATTGTTTCTAAGAGTGAGCGGTCTTGTGATTGCTTGATTTTAGAACTACAGATGATGCCAAGTCATAAGCACTAATCTGGAGCCTTCCATAATATGTCTCATACAGTCAAAATTTACGACACCTGTATTGGGTGTACGCAATGTGTTCGGGCTTGCCCAACAGACGTTCTCGAAATGGTTCCCTGGGATGGGTGTCGTGCGGGTCAAATCGCATCTTCCCCTCGTACAGAGGACTGTGTGGGTTGCAAGCGGTGTGAAACAGCTTGTCCAACCGACTTCCTTAGCATTCGGGTTTACCTGGGCGCTGAAACAACACGCAGTATGGGTTTGGCTTACTAACCAATTCATACCGCCATCCTTTTTCATTTATGTGGGTTCAAAATTATGGGGGCAAATTGCCCTCTTTTTTATGCGGGTCGCCAGGTTGCCAAGTCTTGAGTGAACCGCTCGATCGACAAAAGCGCAACGCGATCGCTCTTTTCCGCTTCTTGCCGCTCCGATGCCGTGTTGTAGCCCCAATCTGCCAAAAATAGCCCAATCTTTTCTAGTCCTTCCCGTTGCTCGACCAGGCGTAAGGTTTGCAATCGATCCTCAACAAACCAGATTGGGACATCGCCATAAGCTTGCTGAAGTTCAAGCAAGATTTGATGTTTTGGGCGTTTCGCTTCTTTGCCGTAAATCTGCTGATCCTTGATTTCGATTCCCTGCTGATGCAAAAGTTGTTTGATGAATCGCCCTTCTTTGGTGCTGATGATGAAGAGATCTGTTGGGCTATTTAGCAAGGTTTTCAGTCGATCGAGAACCCCAGGATAAAATTCGTGTTCTGCTAGCCAGTTTTGTAAGTTTGTAGCGATTTGATCATCTCGAATTCCGTCTAAAATTGCGCTGATACTGAGCGGTTTGAGATCCTCATCAATGATGATTTGAGACGCGATCGACACCCAATTTTGCAGTATTTTTTCTTCCTCAATTCCTAACACTAACGCTCGGATCAAAACGGGCATTTCCCAACCTGTTTCGACGACCGGACGCAAGCGATAGAATGCAGGCGCAAACGATTCGTCGGGAGTCGCGTCAGCCTGCCAAATTTGCGCGTAAGCCTGCCACGCGGTCTGAAAATACTCCTTTAGCCCATTACAAATCACACCGTCGAAATCGAGCGCTAACACGCGAGGAGTAGACATAAGCTTTAAGAGACGCTTTGAGAATGATCACTTCCCCAAAGTAACGTAATTAAACGGATTATTCGTCCGCGATCGCTTCGACCAGTGGGCGCTTTGTACTCGTGGTGACGATCGCGTTGACTGCATCCGGCGCAACGATGCCGCCAGAGATAATTACTTTAAAGGCATCTTCGATCGGCAGCGCCAAGTTAATTACCTCGCTTTCCGGTACAACCACATACCAGCCTGTGGTTGGATTTGGCGTGGTGGGAATAAAGACGCTCAACATCTCGGACTTGAAGTGGGATTGGACTTCAGCCCCAATTGCGCCTGTGACAAATCCGATCGACCAAATGCCCTGACGCGGATATTCCACCAAAACCACGCGGCGAAACTTGCCGTTTGTGTCGCGCAGAACGGTTTCTAGAAGCTGCTTCAACGTTTTGTAAACTGAGCCTGCAAGAGGAATCGCCTGCAAAACTCGTTCGCCAATATCCAGCAGCCAGCGACCCGCGATGTTGCGCGCCATTAGCCCGATGAAGAGGATGCTGAATAGAGGAACCGCTAAACCCACAACGAAGTTTAAAAAATTCACCAGAATCGGGTTCAAACCGTCGAATGGGTTGACCTGTTTGGGAATGCGCGTGAGAAAGTTGATTACCCAGTTTGCGATCGTATACGTCAGCCAAATCGTCGTCGCCAAAGGAATTACGACGAGCAAACCTGCAATCAGGTCATTTTTGAAATCTTGCTTTAGACGATGGATGAAAGTCACTCTATATCTCCTTCATCTCGCGGCAACCCATGCCACCAATATAGTTGTTCAAGCGCTTTGCGGACATTGAATTTCGCCCGATCAGCGGCGCGATCCCCTAGCGCTACCAAAACGGGCTTCTACTCTATTTTTAAAGCTTGTAACTGAATGTT
>DATJEM010000268.1:0-3230 GCA_035496615.1 Leptolyngbya sp. | reverse complement strand
GAGAAACTGAATGATTCCATAGCTGCCCATGACGAATGTTCCCCACAAAAACACTCGCTCTGTAACCTGTTTGAGTTCCGGGAATCGTCGCCACTGCGAGAATAGATAATAGCCAAACGTAATCGGAGTCAGCCAGCCTAACATCGCAACAATCACGCTTTGGCTTTGAGCGGGATAACTGACCAATCCAATGAAGGTTCCGTACAAGACTGCGATCGTCGATAAAATAAACGGCAGTCCATTCCCACCGATCGCTTTTGGCAGTTGGATCAGTACCGTTAAGGTTGATAGAAATGTGACCAAAAATGGAGCCAGTAGCACCGGGTTGGGATCAAGCCAGCCGACCTCCCAATCGACCACACGGCGCACGAACGGAGTGAGAAACCACAGCCACCAGGTGAACCCAATGTAAAACATGGGATATCTGAAAAAGAGAAATGCACCGATCGCTAAACTTCCCGCCGGAAAGGCAATTCGCAGAATTCCAGCGACGTGTACACCGAGACAAAGCCCAGTGAATGCAATTAGACAGCCAATCAGTAGCCAGGGTTCGGAAATCTGCGGCGATTTGGGTTGGGGTTGGGTTGGGTACATTTTAGCGATCGGGTAAAGGTCTCAGGCGACGAGCCATTTCATAAAGATTGAGATTGGCTTGAGCAATGTTTTTCCAACTGTAGCGCTGCGCGGCTTGATAAGCATTTCGTCGCAGTCGATCGAGCAAGGTTCGATCGAGAATCAGGGTTTCGATCGCTTGCTCAAAAGCTTGCCGATCGCGACAAGGCACAATCAAACCCGTCGCCCCATCCTGCACAATTTCTAACGGGCCTGGCGCGGTCGTGGTCACGGGTGCCAGCCCACACGCCATCGCCTCGACTAATGCCACGCCAAAGCCTTCAGAAATCGTTGGCAATACTTTGATCTGATGTCCTTTGAGCAATTCGGGAAGTTGGTGATTTTCATAATACGGAATCACGGTGACACGATCGCGAACTTCAGGATCAAAATCTGAATAAACTTGATCCGCAGTAACTTCTGTACCAAACAAACTCACTTCAACGGTTGGATAGCGCTGCAAAATCGCATTCAGCGCAGGGGTGCCGTATTGAATCCCTTTGCGAATGATGTAGCTGCTGACTTGAGCAATTTTGATCGGTTCATTTTCATTCGGAGTTGGCTCAAACGGTAAACCTAACATCGCTTCAGGAATCCCATTAGCGACGACATGAGCGCGATCGGGAGCAACTCCTAATTTTTCAACGACATAATCGCGATCGCGCTGGTTTAATAACAGAACTAAATCAGATTGTCGCATTGAAGTCGCGACTTCCCATAAGCGAATACTGCCGCGATAAAGCGGATATTTCCACTCTAATTTGAGATGTCCACGCTGCGATTCTTCGAGATATTCTAGGTGTTCAATATGTTCTAATCCATGACATCGAGCCACCAGTAACGGGGGCGACTTGCGAAGTTTTTGCAGGATTGAACCCCAGATCCAAGCATCTGATGTCGAAGCATCAATCACATCGATCGAAGGGAGCGATCGCAGAATCTTTGCAGCGACAAACTCCGGAAACAGCATATATATCAGATTCGGCGGCAACCACTGTGGCACTTGACCCAGCGAGTAAAGTTCGGTTTGGTGCCCTAGTTTTTCGTATTCTTGACCTAACCGATAAGTGACCCCTGTCCCGCCAGCATTTGTATCAGCAGTATAATGCACCGTGAATAATGTTTTCATTTTGCGATCGCGAGTTCAAGTAGGATTTTTTCGATGCCATCAATCATTTTCTCAACTGTGAAATGATCTAGAATATGTTGCCGACATCTTGTTCCCAGGGTTGGATCTTTTTCTTTCCAATTGATGACGCGATCGAGGCAGTTTGCTAAGTCTTGCTCATTGCCGGGTTCAAATAAGTAGTGAGCGAATTCTTCTGTTAAGATTTCGGGGTTTCCACCCATTCGACTCGCCACTTTTGGCACCCCACAAGCCAATGATTCAAACAGTCCCAAGCTGCAAGGTTCATGCCAAATACTCGGTAAAACATTGACATCGCTGGCTTGATACAAAGAAACCGGATCAGCAAGATGTCCCACGAAGCGAACGGGATCACGAACCCCTTCCGATTCGGCTAGCTGAATCAGCGATCGTAGATACTTCATTCCCTCATCCTCACAGTCTCGCCCTTTGGAAAAACTGTAGTGTAAGACTGGTTTTCCTGCAATCAAGGTTTGAATTTTTATTCCTCTCTTCACCAAGATTGCAGTCGCTTTGATCAGCGTTTCCAGTCCTTTTTCCCGGTCAATTCTACCGATGTATGACACTACTTTTGTGTTGTCTAAAACACCCCATTGCTGTCGAATTTGAACTGAATCTTCGGCAGGTTCAAATCGACTAAGATCTACGCCGTTGTATACAACTCGAATTCGATCGCCTGCAATTCCAAATGTTGTCCAATCTTGCTTTGTTTGTTTTGAAACGGCAATAAAGCGATCGACTCCCCGCAGTCCAAAAGCGCGCTGACGATTTAAATTAATCGGTGGAAGTTGCAAATAGCACACATATGGCAATCGACGAAACGTAGAAAGCGCAAATGCGAACAGCGAAAAATGATAGTCGTTGCAAAAAATGATTGAATCCTGCTCGATCGGAATTTTCCAAAGCTGCAATAAACTCGGCAAAAATCTGAGTGTACTTCTGAGACTGCGCCAGTCGAATCCATAGGCACTGATGGGAATCGTGCGATCGCAAAACGATTGGTACTGCGGCAACAAATCTCCCGCGCCAAGATAGAGCAAAGTGATTCGATGTCCGCGCTGAAACAACTCACGACAGAGATTGAGCAGGTTCAGTTCTTGTCCACCGCGCTGCGTTGTAGCCTGATTTTCTAGAACAATAATATTCAAAGCTCAACGATCGAGAAAGTAGGGGGATGTTGGTCTATCAAGCAATCGAAATCTCATTCAGCAGAGACGCGATCGCCTCCACTGAACGATCGTCGTTACGCCAGCGATTGTCCGGCTTGGCTCAACAACTCACCCAACTGCTCAACTTTGACCGCAACATCTCCGGTCGCTTCGGCTGCGGCTTCGGAAGTATCTTCGCCCAGATCACTCAGAATTTGAGAAATTGAGTGAACATCTCCCTGCGTCAGTGCCGCTTTGAGATCGCCGAGATCTTCCGCCAGATCAGTTCCTTGAAGCTGCTGCTGCCAACTGTCGATCACTGC
>DATJEM010000267.1:0-3758 GCA_035496615.1 Leptolyngbya sp. | reverse complement strand
TAAGTGCGAAATCGTAGATCTGGCGGATGAATTTCATCCTCTTCAAACGATAAAATTGATAGCCTATTCCAAGCCGGTTGAATCGCGATCGCGGCTCTTCCCGACGGATACATTTTTCCTCTTAAGGACACATTTCCTTTGTCATCGGTTTTGCTCTACTTGATACTGCGTCCCCCAATCGGTTAAAAGGGCTTATGGCAAAGTCACGTCAATCTTCGTTCCGTCGCATCTTGCTGAGACGCTTATTACTGCTCAGTATTCCAGTGCTATTGACGGGCGAGGTGGTTGCGTATGGAAAAGCAAGAGCAGGACTCCTCGAAACGGCACGCCAAAATCTCACCGCCAGCGCCGCTCGCAAAGCCGAAGCCCTCCAAACCGCGATCGCAAATCTACGATCGAATCTCGCCTTTGCCACCAACGCTTCAGCCTTACAGACCAATTCACCCCAAGCGCTCTACAACTTTTTAGAACAGATTCAGCGCACCTCACCCCTCTCGCTTCAATGTGTTCAATTGATTGATATTCAGGGAAAAAGCGTTAAAGCCAGCACCTGTGGCAATCAGCCGATCGCAGAATTCCCGCTGGATCCGTGGAAAAATAATGCGATCTCGCCCAACCTCATCGATCCCAAGAGCATTCAGGTCTCACTCGGACAGTCTGCCAAATCCAATAGCGATCTCAGCGCTGATCATCAGCTTAATTTGGTACTGAGTGCGCCAGTCACGCTCCAATCCAACCGTCAGGAGCGATATGCCCTCAGTGTTCAAGCCTCGCTCTACTCCAAGCCAGAACCCGAACTGAATGCGATCACCAGCGGCTATACGATCGTGATTGATGATTCGGGCGAGATTTTGGCGCATCCGATCTCCGAGCGTGTGGGCAAAAACATTCGCGAAGAAGCCCATGCAGAACAACTTTTGCGTGTGTTTGAGGCTGCGATCGCCAATAGTACCGTCGGCGATCGCGCTACCAATCAGCAAGAATCCCTAGAGCCAATTCTATTTGAAGAAAATGGTGTCCAGTGGATGGCAGGTGGCAGCGCCATTCGGGTATCGCTCAAAAACGGTGAGTCTTCCACTTGGGTCGTCCTAGCGGCAATTTCTGTCGAAAGTGCGCTCAAGGGCTTGGGAGATATTAAGCAAGTCCTGATTATTCTGACGCTGGGATTGCTGACCGCGATTTTATTAGCAACGCTCTATCTCACTCGTGATCTGGCGCGTCCGATCGAACAACTCAGCGAATACGCGCTAAAAATTCGACAGCGAATCGATGGCGAACGCGCTCCCAAAGGTTTCAAAGTGCGCGAACTCAATCATCTCGCAGAAGCGCTCGATAATATGATCGATCGCTTAGAAGAACGCGCGAGTGAACTCGAAGCGGCATGGCAAGAGGCGCAATCGGCAAACAAAGCCAAAAGCGAATTTTTAGCCACCACTTCCCACGAACTCCGGACACCGCTCAATGGAATTATGGGCTGTGTCAAGCTGGTGCGCGATGGTCTTTGTGATAGTCGCGAAGAGGAGCTAGAACTGCTTCAACACGCTGATGACTCGGCAAACCATTTGCTTAAAATTATTGATGATTTGCTCAATATTGCAAAAATCGAAGCGGGTAAAGCAGAACTGAATTTACAGCCAGTCAACATCCGCGAGATTTGCCAGGACTGCCTCAAAATGGTACAGCCAACCGCTGACCTTAAACGGTTGAAGCTAATTTTTCACTTGAATACTGACCTCGATCGCGTTCCTTTAGATGATTTGCGAGTGCGGCAGATGGTGATTAACCTGCTTTCCAATGCCGTGAAGTTCACGCCTGAAGGCGGAACCGTTTCGCTGGTTGCCCGAATTGGGTATGGCTATCAACTGGCTCAGGATGTGCGCCCCGATCGCAGTCCAATCAATCAAGAAACAACGTACCTCTGCTTAGAAGTCGAAGATTCGGGAATCGGTATTCCAAAGGATCGCTGGCACTTGCTATTTAGACCCTTTCAGCAAATTGATTCATCAATGACCCGCAAGCATGAGGGCACAGGATTGGGACTCGCACTAACGAAGCGACTTGCGGAAATGCACGGTGGAACGCTTTCGTTCTGGTCGGTTCCGGATAAAGGCAGTACATTTCGGATTTGGTTGCCGTGGCTAGAGCCGAATGCTGAGAGGGAAAAGCTGAACCCTGAAAGCAATGCGATCGAGCCTGCGTTGGAGTCTTCGGTGCGAACGATCGAAGAACTGGGAACGCGGGGATAGAATGCTATCGTTGCTGCACCCAGTTGAGTAACGGTTTCAATTTTTCGGGTACGTTGGTCTCGCTAACTTGAATCGAATGGGTCTGGCTATCCATTTTCACCGAAAGCGTATAGTTAAAGCGATCGGGCTGCGGCGAAGCTTCCGCGATCGACTTTAGCTGAAAGAAATTTGCATCTTTGACCCATCGTTTAAGCTGTTCGGCTTCGGGCGGGGAGAGATCCTGAGTGTCGATCGTTTTCGTCGTGATCAATCCCGCAAATCCGCCGCTTTGCTCTAGTGTGACACGCATTTTTCTCTCCCTTTGAGTTACATCACTCCGACCGTCTTCCAAGCCTCTTGCACTGCTTTTTGCTCAATGCTGTCTTTTCCATAGAGTTCGCCTGCGATCGTGGCAGTCACTTGCGCCGCAGAGCGGAAATTTGACCAGGGGCGCAACCGTTCGGTCAAGGCAATGTACCAGATCTTTCCGGCTTTCTCCCAGGCATATCCGCCGATGCCGATCGCCGTTAGATAAAAGACTCGATTGGGAATGCCGGAATTAATATGAACCCCGCCATTATCGGCTGTTCCTTGATAGATTGCTTTCATATCGGCAGGCTGGGGATCTTTGCCGAGAACTTTGTCGTCGTAGGCAGTTCCGGGCGCTTTTAGCGATCGTAGCGCTTGCCCGTTCACTTTCTCGGTGAGTAATCCTTGTCCAATCAGCCAATCGGCTTCTGCTGCTGTCTGATTCAATACTTTCTGCTTGATTAAGCTGCCGAACACATCCGAAAAAGATTCATTCAGTGCGCCGGATTGTCCTTTGTAGATCAGCGCCGCTTCGCTTTGGGTGACACCGTGGGTGAGTTCGTGCCCGATGACATCGATCGCAATCGTGAAGCGATTGAACAGTTCGCCATCGCCATCGCCGTATACCATCTGATTGCCGTTCCAGAAAGCGTTGTTGTAGCGTTCTCCGTAGTGAACGGTGGAATCCAAGCGCATCCCGAAGCCATCGATCGAATTGCGCTCAAACACTTCTTTATAAAAGTCGTAGGTCGCACCCGATCCTTCATAAGCTTCATTCACCGTAATATCTTCGACTTCTGGCGCGCCTTCACCCCGCACAATTTTGCCGGGTAGATCGGTTTGCGCTTCGGCAGTGTAGAGAGTGCGCCGTTTCTCGTTTGCAGGAGCGTTCAGGCTGATGGCTCCTACTGCATCCCGTCGCCCTCGAAACTGTTCTGACATCCGCAAGTTCCGGAGTGCCCAGTCTTGCTGCGCGGCGTTGCCGTTGGTGACGATGCGATCAGTCATGTGCGGCGGGATGATGCAACAAATCAGACAGAGATGGTTTCCCCTGGGGTGGCAGCGGTTTTGACGACGGTTTCTCTTCATAGATCGATCGCTCCAACGACTCATTTTTGGTTGAATTGCCTGGTGACAATTGCCTGGTGACGATCCACTTTAGACTAGCTTGCAAACGAGTCTGCCTGTGACTAGATTTTCTTTAGAAAGTTTTGCAAGCCATGC
>DATJEM010000266.1:0-6305 GCA_035496615.1 Leptolyngbya sp. | reverse complement strand
GGACGCAACCGGAAAAATGATGCTGGCTCATGCAGCTTCGGCTCAAGGGGTAATCGCGATCGAAAATATGTGCGGTCGATCGCGCGAAATCGATTACCGCAGCATTCCTGCCGCCGCCTTTACCCATCCCGAAATTAGCTTTGTGGGCTTAACCGAACCGCAAGCGAAAGCATTAGGGGAAAAAGAAGGATTTGAAATTGCTGCCGTGCGGACTTACTTCAAAGGCAACGCCAAAGCGATCGCAGAAGGAGAATCGGAAGGCATCGCCAAAATCGTTTACCGTAAAGACACGGGAGAAGTGTTAGGAACCCATATCATCGGGCTGCACGCGGCAGATTTGATTCAAGAAGCAGCAAACGCGATCGCCAAGCGCGAATCTGTGCGATCGCTGGCATTCTCGGTTCACACGCATCCTACGCTGTCCGAAATTCTCGATGAAGCCTACAAACGGGCGGCTGTCCATTAAACCCTTGCTCAAAACTCCGGTTTTCCCGCAAAGCCGGAGTGCTTCACTTATTTTTCTTCTAACTTATGGAAATCCGCCGTCGTCGTCCGAATCCTGCGATCGCAGTCGAAGAACTCAGCTACCAAGCCAATGTTCCTGACAGCGAACCTCGCCATATCCTCGAAGAAATCGTTTGGCATAAAGAAGCCGAAGTCGATCGACTGCGCGAAAGAACGCCGCTTGTCGAACTTCAGCAAAAAGTGAAAGATTTAGCCGCTCCTAAAGATTTTGTGGCTGCCCTGAAAAAGAGCAAAACAACGCCTGCGGTGATTGCCGAAGTCAAAAAAGCCTCGCCCAGTAAAGGCGTGATTCGGGCAGATTTTGATCCAGAAGCGATCGCCCAAGCTTATCAATCCGGGGGCGCAACTTGTCTTTCTGTTCTTACCGATACCAAATTCTTTCAGGGTAGCTTTGAGAATCTGGCAAAAATTCGCACCCTTGTTGATTTGCCGCTGTTGTGCAAAGACTTTATTGTCTATCCTTACCAAATGTTTTGGGCACGACTGCATGGAGCAGACGCAGTGTTATTGATTGCGGCAATTCTGCCCGATAAAGATTTGCAGTACTTTCTCAAAATTGTCAAATCGCTCTCAATGACCGCGCTGATTGAGGTTCACACCTTAAAAGAACTCGATCGCGTTCTGGCGCTAGAGGGGGTTAATCTAATCGGCATCAACAATCGCGACCTCAAAACCTTCGAGGTAGATTTGAACACCACGGAAAAACTGCTGCACGATCGCGCCGCTGTGTTAGCCGACCGAGACATAACGATCGTCAGTGAATCCGGCATTCATACCCCGGCAGATTTGGCAAAAGTCGCTCAGGCAGGAGCAACAGCAGTTTTGATTGGGGAAGCGATCGTCAAACAGCCAGATCCGGGACAGGCGCTCGCCGCGCTGCTCACTACTCAAAGCTAATTGCTCAAAGTTGATTGCTCAAAGTTGAGTCTTTTGGCGCTAGACTTCGCAACATTAATTCTTTAGATTGAAACCTTGAGATTCTGCAAACTCAGGTTACAGTCAAAACAATCAAAGCCTAATGCTCCACTACTTCTTATAGGTCTTACATGGAACCGATTCCTCTTCCATCGCACATTCACTATGAGTTGTTATTGCAACTGTTAGAGCGTCAAACCATGTCCGCGGTCGGGTCGCAGCAGCGAGAACAAGTCCAGCAGCTAATCATTGCTCTGCGCAAAGCTTTGTCTCAGCAGAAGCATCTAGAAGGAGAACTCGCTCGGCTGAACATTTCGATCGAATACCGCTGGTCGCTCAACAGCATCGAAATGCCCACTGGAGCCACCCTTCCGCCAGAGCCAAAACTCTAAGCACGGAGGCAAAGATCTCAGACCGAATGTAACCTAAAGTCAGACTTGTGGGAGGATCGAGCGGTGTCAGACCCGGAGCAACTCAGCTTCTTTGGAGAGGAAACCCCTCCAGAGTCGATCGCGCCTAGCTCAAATCAGGTGCCGCTTCCAGAGCAAATTCGGACTCAGCAGCAGCGCATTGGCAATCTGGAGCGAGCCTTAGATCAGTCGTTGGCGAGTCTTGAAGAACTGCGATCGCAAGTCGTCGATCAACATTTTCTCGAACGTCAACTGGCTTCTACTGAAGAAATTGCCAACGTGCAGCAGCAAGCCATTCACCATCTCAAACTGCAATTTGCCCAGCAGAAAGCTGAACTCGAAGCCAAGATTCAGCAGGCGCAGCAGCGAGAACGCGATTACCAAGCTCTACTAGATGCGGCTGAGACGCGTCAGCAAGCTGAGGTCGATGGGCTAAAAGCGCAGTTGGGCGGTGATCGATCTGAAGTTCAACCGTTTGCGATCGAGCAGCAGTTACAGGTTCTCCAAGCTGATTTACAACTGCGTCGCCAGCAGTTCCAAGAACTCGAAGCCCAAAAGCAAGAATTTCAGTCGCGCATTGTGGAGCTAGAAGCGCAGGTCGAAGCGTTGGATGCCCGAATCGCGAGGCATATGTCTACTCAGGCATTACTTCAGCAAGTCTGTCAAGAACTCGAAGTCGATCGCGAACAAAGCCAGATCCGCACGACTGAACTAGAGAGTCAAGCCGCAGAAATGCAAGAACAAATTCTCAGCCAAGCGCAGCAGGCAAGCGAATATGAAACAGCGGTACAGCACTGGAAGACCCGCTTTCAAG
The DNA here is from genome assembly GCA_035496615.1 of Leptolyngbya sp. Classification (GTDB taxonomy): domain Bacteria; phylum Cyanobacteriota; class Cyanobacteriia; order Leptolyngbyales; family Leptolyngbyaceae; genus Leptolyngbya. Next base: position 3,641 of record DATJEM010000266.1, on the reverse strand, counting down.
ACATCCAAGAAAAAGCGATCGTCTTGAAAGAACTGACCGCCGATCAACACCTTTCGGCAGAGGTTGCAGAACTTTTAGAATCAATTGATACTTCTGCGCCGCCCGATTTGAAATCCACTGCCCGATCGAACTCATTCGATCTAGAAATCAAAACTGACCTTCCCGATTTTCTCGCCCGTCGTCGGACTTACCGCCCTCAAAAAACTTAAAGCGCAGCGACGATCGCATCTCCGATCGCTTGACATCCCAGCAGCGTTCTCCCTTCTGACATAATATCTCCCGTGCGATATCCCTGGTCTAAAACCTTGAGAACTGCCTGTTCGATATGGCTTGCTGCCTCAGCTTGATCGAAACTATAGCGGAGCATCATCGCGGCGCTGAGAACTTGCGCTAATGGGTTTGCCTTGTCTTGTCCTGCAATATCCGGGGCAGAGCCGTGAACAGGTTCGTAAACGCCCGGACTGGACGCACCCAAGCTAGCAGAAGGCAACATGCCAATACTTCCAGTCAGCATTGCAGCGGCATCGGACAGAATATCCCCGAATAAATTGCTGGTGACGATCGTATCAAACTGTTTGGGCGCGCGAATGATTTGCATCGCTGCATTGTCTACATAGAGATGCGAAAGTTCGACATCCGGATATTCAGCAGACAAAGCAATCATGCGATCGCGCCAGAATTGCGAGACTTCTAGCACGTTTGCTTTATCGACTGAGCAAAGCCGTTTTGATCGTTTTTGTGCAGTTTCAAATGCCACACGACCAATGCGATCGATTTCCGATTCGGTATATGCCATTGTATTTACGCCGCGCTTTTCTCCTGTTTCTGTCGCAAACACACCTCGCGGCTGACCGAAATAGATCCCGCCCGTCAATTCCCGCACGACCATAATATCGACCCCTTCCACCACTTCGCGCTTTAGGGTTGAGGCATCAATTAGCTGGGGCAAAATCGTCGCGGGGCGAAGATTCGCGAACAGTTGTAAGCCCGATCGCAGTCTCAGCAGTCCGGTTTCGGGGCGGAGATGGCGCGGTAAATTATCCCACTTGTAGCCGCCGATCGCAGCGAGTAAAACCGAATCGCTTTGTTGGCAGATTTCTAAAGTTTCAGCCGGAAGCGGTTCGCCTGTAGCCTCGATCGCCGCCCCGCCGATCAGGGCTTGTTGAAACTCAAAATTTAGGTCAAATTTCTTGCCGATCGAGTTGAGCACACGGACGGCGATCGCCATAATTTCAGGTCCAATGCCGTCGCCGGGAAGAAGGGTAATGCGATACTGCTGTGTCATGAGATAAGAATATGGACTAGAAGACTGCGGAGAGTATCATATCGCGATGATCTCCCCAAAATGAAGTCGATACTGGCGCTTGAGAAAAGTCGTGAAGCAGTGCCCCCTCGGACTGATGGCGATCGTTCTCTAAAAAGCGGTTGTTGCCCCTGTATTAGCCTCTCAAACCATTCTTCCAAAGCGCCCGGCTAATTTTCTTCAACTCGATAGCCAAATTCAGCCAATCTGACCCGTGATTGTCGCCATTTTGGTAATACTTTGACGAACAATTGAAGATGCACTTTGCCATCAATCAGCTTCTGAATTTGCTCGCGGGCAGCAGTTCCGATTTCTTTGATCATGCTGCCACCTTTGCCGAGGAGAATTGCTTTCTGGGAGGGGCGCTCTACATTAATCGCCGCAAATACTCGCGTCAGTTTCGCTTCTTCAACGATTTGTTCGATCGCGATCGCCACCGAGTGCGGCACTTCTTCACGAGTCAGCAACAGAATCTGCTCTCGGATCAATTCGCCCATAATGAATCGCTCTGGCTGATCCGTCACCAAATCCGGCGGGTAGTAATACGGTCCGGGTTCAAGCTTTTCGATGATTGAATGTTGCAGCGCGTCCATACCATCGCCCTGTAGGGCAGAGAACTTCGCGATCGTCCATCCCCGCTGTTCCGCCAACTCCCGATAGCGCTGATCCAGGCTGGCTTCAGATTGTTGATCCGCTTTATTTAGCCCTAAAATCACAGGCGTTTGAGTGTGGTTGAGCAGGTCGGCAATGTAGCGATCGCCGCCGCCTAACTCTGCTGCACAATCGACGACAAATAACACGACATCGACCGCATCGATCGCGCTTTGAGCATTTTTAACCAACACCTGCCCAAGTTGATGGTGCGGTTTGTGAATTCCGGGAGTATCTACGAAAATAATTTGTGCTTCAGGAGTCGTGAGAATGCCGCGTAGCCGATTGCGCGTTGTCTGAGCGACTGGAGAAGTGATCGCAATCTTTTGACCCACGAGAAAATTCATGATCGTAGACTTGCCGACATTGGGACGACCAATAATGCCAACAAAGCCCGATCGAAACTGTTCGGGAGCAACGGGAATCGTGAAAATGTCTGTTTGTTCTGACATTCCTATCTATTTTGTAATTTGAGCGATCGAATCAAGCTCACACAGCTTATTCAGTGTATGAGATTATGAGCGAAACTGAGGGCTAGATTAATGACGGTGATTTTGACAAATGATGATGGCATTGATGCGCCGGGAATTCGATCGTTACTCCAGGCAGTGGCAGGAGCCGGAATTCTAGTCGCGCCGAATGATCATTATTCGGGTTGCGGTCATCAAGTGACAACAACTCAACCCATTCGAGTCGAGCAGCGCACCGATCGAGAATTTGCGATCGGCGGAACGCCTGCCGATTGTAGTCGAATTGCGCTGAACTATCTTTTTCCGGATACCAAGCTGGTTTTATCGGGCATCAATGCAGGCGGTAATCTCGGCGTTGATGCTTATATTTCTGGAACGATCGCCGCCGTTCGAGAAGCTGCATTTTATCGGATTCCAGGCGTTGCAATTTCTCAGTATAAAAAAGGCAAAATCCCGATCGACTGGGATCGCGCTGCTCACTTAACCACAAAAGTATTAAGCCATTTAGCCGATCGTCATCAACCCGGATGCTATTGGAATGTCAATCTTCCCTACGTAGAAACGGATGCGCCTGATCCTGAAATAATTTTTTGCAAGGCTTGTACACAACCGCTTCCCAGCGATTTTCGGATTGAAGGCGATGCGTTTTATTACTGTGGTAGCTATGCTGCAAGAAAGCGCGATCGGGGTGCTGATGTCGATGTTTGTCTGTCGGGCAACATTGCGATCACGCAGTTGAGTATCTGAATCAGCGATAATAGCCAACAAACGATAATTGTCAAAAAACTGTCATTGGAATGCCCAAACAACGGCTTGATACATTGTTAGTCGATCGCGAACTTTGCACCTCTCGCCAGCAAGCACAGCGATTGATTCAGGCGGGCGAAGTTCGCGTCAATCAACAACTGATTGACAAAGCAGGAACCGAAGTCGAAATCGATGCCACGATCGAAGTCAAAGCGCGATCGCCCTTTGTGTCACGCGGCGGCGAAAAGCTAAAGAAAGCCTTGCAAATATTTGAGCTACAAATCAGCGATCGCATCTGCCTAGATGGCGGCATTTCCACCGGAGGCTTTACCGATTGTTTACTGCAAGCTGGGGCAAAACTGGTTTACGGAATTGATGTAGGTTACGGGCAAGTGGCTTGGAGCTTACGTCAAGATCCACGAGTGATTTTGAAAGAACGAACCAACCTCAGACATCTTCAGCCTGCGGAA